>NZ_JBSHKH010000201.1:0-10207 GCF_053643595.1 Streptomyces sp. NPDC055506
GCCCGGGACCAGTACGCGCACGAAAGGCATGGGACAGGGGGCGCTGGCCAGATCTTTCGACGCAAGGGGTGCAATCCACGTGACAACCACCGACGTTCCACGGGTCGCCGCCTATCGCGAGGTGACCGACAAGAACGGACGCGTCTATCGCGTCGGCGAGTCCGACATCGACATCATGGGGCGCAAACGCAAGTGGATGGTGATCCTGCCCTGGATCGGCATGATGGGCATCTCCTCCGCCGAGTACGCGTTCGCGTCCGCAGAGGACACCCTGCACACGGCGCACAGCTGGAACAGCATGCACATCTTCTGGATGATGACCGTCTGGGTCTTCTTCCAGGCCGCGGTGGCCTTCCCCGCGGGCAAGCTGCGTGAGAGCGGAAAACTGCCGGCCCGCTGGGCGATGATGTGCGGCGCGGCGGGCACCTTGCTCGGCTATCTGTCGCTGGCCTTCGCACCGCACGTCGTCTTCGCCTACATCGGCTTCAGCATGTTCAGCGGCATGGGCGCGGGCATGGTGTACGCCACCTGCGTCAACATGGTGGGCAAGTGGTATCCGGAGCGCAAGGGCGGCAAGACCGGTTTCGTCAACGGTGGATTCGCCTACGGCTCGGTGCCCTTCGTCTTCATCTTCAACGGCTACATGGACCTGACCAACTTCCGCTGGGTGCTGGTCTCGGTGGGTGTGTTCCTGGCCGGCATCGTCGCGTTCTCCGGCTACTTCTTCAGGGACCCACCGAAGAACTGGTGGCCCGCCGCGATCGACCCGCTCAACCCGCCGAAGGACCCGCGCGCGGCGCGCTCGCTGCGGATGAACCCGCCGGCGGTCCGCCAGTACTCCCCCAAGGAGGCGTGGAAGACCGGCCGGGTGGCCCTGATGTGGTTCTGTCTGGCGTGCACGTCCGGCGTGAACATCTTCGGTATCGCGTTCCAGGTGGACATCGGCGAGGAGGCCGGCTTCGCGGGCGGGATCGTGGCCACGGCCATGTCCCTCAAGGCGATCGTCAACGGTACCGGCCGTGGTGTCATCGGCTGGCTCTCCGACCTCTACGGCCGCAAGCGGTGCCTGCTCGCCGTGTGTGTCATCCTGGGCCTGGCCCAGTTCGGCATTCTCTGGTCGGCGGACAGCAAGAACCTGACGCTGTTCCTGATCTTCTCCGCGATATCCGGCTTCGGCGGCGGCGCGATCTTCCCGATGTTCGCGGCCCTCACCGCGGACTACTTCGGCGAGAACAACAACGCGTCCAACTACGGCATGGTCTACAGCGCCAAGCTCGTCTCCGGTCTGGGCGCGGGTATGGGTGCCGTGGTCGTCGGCGCCTGGGGACACTCCGGTGCCTTCATCCTGGCCGGCTCGATCTCGCTCTTCGCCGGCTGTGTGGCGCTGTTCCTCACCCCGCCGGGACGCGACAAGGAAGAGAGCCGCATCGTCCCCAATCCACAACCGCTCGGCGAGGACACGGCCTGATCGTGACGCGCCCGGACAGGGCTCGTGGGCTGACCGTCCCACGTGTGAGGAGGCCCCTCCCCGGTACGGGAGGGGCCTCCTCATGCCGCTACGGCCCTCAGCACTTCTCCCTCAGGGAGTGCAGGTGCGCGCTGGAGCGGCGCGCGAAGGTGAAGGACTCAGCCGGGTTGTCGTGCTCGGCCTGCCAGTGGTGGGCCATGCGGTGGCCGCGCAGCCGGGTGACGGCGGAGATGAACCGCTGGTAGTCGATGTCGCCGTCGCCCACGTCGGTCATGTTGTAGCCGTACGGGTTCGACGGGTCGCTCTCGCCGTCCTTCACATGGAACAGCGGGTAGCGGTCGGGCCGCTTGAGGACGTAGTCCAGCGGTTCGAACGGCGCGGGCTTGCCGTCGGGCCGCTTGGAGAAGCGGAACTGGCCGACGTACGCCCAGTAGATGTCCATCTCCAGGTAGACGAGGTCCGGGTCGGTCTCCTTGAGCAGGATGTCGTAGAGGCGGACCTTGGGGTTGTCGGTGGCGAAGGAGAACTCCTCGGAGTGGTTGTGCTGGTAGAACTTCATGCCCCGGGCCTTCGCCGCCGCGCCGTAGGTGTTGAACTCCTCGGCGGCGCGCTTCCAGGCGTCAACGGTGGAGCCGTAGCGGAACGGGCCCGAGGCCGTGCCGATGTGCTTGAGGCCGAGGGCCTGGGCGTCGTCGAGGACCTTGGTGAGGTTCTGGGCGAAGGTGTAGGCGCCAGGGTCGTTGGAGAGTAGCCGACGTGGCTGCCGATGGGGTTCAGACCGTGGTTGCGTGCCAGCCGCTTGAGCTGGCCGAGCGTGATGGGGCCCGCTGAGCCCTGGGTGTAGCCGGCGAACTCGACCTCGTCGTAGCCGTACCTCTCCAGTTCGGCGAAGACCGGTCCGAAGCCGAGAGTGGAGACCTTGTCGCGCAGGCTGTAGAGCTGGATACCGAGGCGGCCGGGCGGCAGGACGGGGCGGCCTCGGCCCTTGGCGCCGGACGCGGTGGCGGCCGCGTTGCCGGTGGCACTCTGCGGGTTGCCGGTGGCGGCCGTCGCGGGGGCCGCGGCGCCGAGCAGGGCGGCGGCTGTGGCGCCGGCGGCCACGCCGAGCATGCCGCGTCTGCTGAGGCGGTGGGTGAGCTCGGGATCGGGCTGGGAGAAGCGGCTCATGCGTGGAACTCCTCGTGATCGCGGGGCGTTGTCAGTGGTGAGTGCTTCACTTGTGACCAGTCGGATACTGAGGGTGACGACCTCAGGTGAGACCGGCGAGTCGGAGCAGCAGTGACTTCACATCGGTGGCCGCGACGCGGTCGCCGACAGCACGGGGGGTGGAGCAGATGAGGAGCGGACCGTCGTCGTCGCTCGCCGGAAGGCGGCCGTGGCTGCCGCGAATAGGTGAGGGGTCCAGGGGCACGACCGCCATGCGGTAGCGCATGCCGAGCTTCTTGCGCGCCAGTGCGGTGGCCGCCTTGACCTTGACGTAGGGGTCGAGGGGATCCATGAAGAGTTCGACCGGGTCGTAGCCGGGTTTGCGGTGGATCTCGACGAGTCGCGCGAAGTCGGGCGCGTGGGCGTCGTCGAGCCAGTAGTAGTACGTGAACCAGGCGTCGGGTTCCGCCACGGCGACGAGTTCGCCCGCGCGCGGATGGTCGAGGTGATGGGTCTTCTTGCCCTCGTCGTCGAGGAGTTCGGCGATGCCGGGCAGGCCGTCGAGGGCGGACCGGGTGGCGTCGAGGTCCTCGGGGCGGCGCACATAGACGTGGGCGATCTGGTGGTCGGCGACCGCGAAGGCACGGGACGCCATCGGGTCGAGGTACTCCATGCCGTCCTGGGTGTGCACTTCCAGCAGTCCGGCGCGGCGCAGAGCGCGGTTGATGTCGACGGGCCGGCTCACGCGGGTGATGCCGTACTCGGACAGCGCGACGACCGTGCGGCCCTCGGCGCGGGCGTCGTCCAGCAGCGGGGCCAGGGCGGCGTCCAGGTCGGCGGCCGCCTTCAGGGAGCGCGGGTCGTCGGGGCCGAAGCGCTGCAGGTCGTAGTCGAGGTGAGGGAGGTAGCAGAGCGTCAGATCGGGGTGCCGGGTGCGGATGATGTGGCGGGTCGCGTCGATGATCCACCGGCTGGAGACGAGGTCGGCTCCGGGGCCCCAGAAGTGGAAGAGGGGGAACGTGCCGAGCCTTTCGGTGAGTTCGTCGTGCAGCGCGGCAGGCCGGGTGTAGCAGTCGGGTTCCTTGCGGCCGTCGGCGTAGTAGACCGGACGGGGGGTGACGGTGAAGTCGGTGTCGGCGCCCATGGCGTACCACCAGCAGATGTTCGCGACGGTGTAGCCGGGGTGGGCGCGGCGGGCGGCGTCCCAGAGCTTGTCGCCGGCCACGAGCCCGTTGTGCTGGCGCCACAGCAGGACGTCGCCGAGTTCGCGGAAGTACCAGCCGTTGCCGACGATGCCGTGTTCCGAGGGCATGGTGCCGGTGAGGAACGTGGACTGGGCGGCGCAGGTGACGGCGGGCAGGACGGTGCCCAGTGTGGCGCGGGAGCCGGACTGTCCGAGCGCCTTGAGACGGGGCATGTGGTCGAGGAGACGGGGGGTGAGGCCCACGACGTCGAGGACGAGGAGGGGTGTGGGGCCTGCCGGGGCCGGATGGGTGCCCGGGGCGGAAGGGTCGGTGCCTGGGGCGGAAGCGTGGGTGCTCACGGCAGCTCCTTCAGGCCGAGGTCCGTCAGCAGGTCGCAGGCGAGGGTGAGTTCGGCGGCGATGCCCTCGGCGAGCTGGGTGCGGCCCCGGGGGCGCAGCTCGGGCGGGAGGGCCTGCCAGGTGTAGGTCTCTCCCTCCAGGTGGCGGGTGAGCGGGGTTGGGCCGCCGACGAGCCGGGTCAGTGCGGTCTTCAGGACCGGGAGTGTGGAGGTGAGGGGCGCGGCGGGGGGCGCGTGCAGGGGGACGTGGAAGTGGGCGCGCCAGGGTGCGCCGTCGGGCAGGGCGTGGCCGGCGAGGGCCTCGTCGAGGTCGTCGGTGGCACGCAGCCCGGCGGCGGTGGCGGTACGGGTCTGGTGCAGGAAGCGGGGTTCGGCGAACGCGGCGAGGGCGTCGCGGACCTCCGGCAGATGGGGGTGTTCGGCGTGCAGGGCGGCCGAGAGCTGGGATTTGACGACGGGGACGCGGGCCTGGGTGAGGGCGTTCAGGGCGGTGTCCGGATCTTCGAAGGAGGTGGCGAGGTGGCAGGTGTCGACGCAGATGCCGATGCGGTCGTGGCCGATCGCGGTGAGCGGGGCGATGGCGTCGCGGGTGGTCTCGACGACGCAGCCGGGTTCCGGTTCCAGGCCGACGCGGATGGAGCGGCCGGTGAGTTCCTCGATGGCGTCGAGGCGTTCGGCGAGGGTGCGCAGAGCGGTGCGGGCGGTCTCCGCGCGTTCGTCGTCGTACGCGGTGCGCCAGGCGAGGGGCAGGGTCGAGATGGTGCCCTCGGCCACGTCGTCGGGGAGGAGCCCCGCGAGGACGCGGGCCAGGGCGCTGGTGTGGTCGAGGCGTTCCGGGTCGGCCCAGTCCGGCTTGTAGACACGGTACTTGACCTGCTCGGCGCCGAAGCCCTCATAGGGGAAGCCGTTGAGGGTGACGACTTCGAGGCCGCGCCGGTCGAGCTCGGTGCGCAGGCCGCGCAGTGCGGACGGGTCGGTGACGAGGGCGTGGGCGGCGTCCTTGGCGAGCCACAGCCCGATGCCGAGCCGGTCGCGGCCCAGGCGGCGGCGGACGGGCTCGCAGTGGTCGCGGAGCTGGGCGAGGACCCCGTCGAGGGTTTCGGCGGGGTGGACGTTGGTGCAGTAGGCGAGGTGGACGGTGGACCCGTCGGGGTGGCGGAAGCGCATGGTTCACGCCTCCGCGACGGGGACGCGAGCCGGCTCGTCGCCGTCTCCCGGGCCGTGATCCGGCTCGTGCGGATCCTGCGGTGCGCCGCGGAGGATGGAGTTGCCCTCGTGCGTGGCCTCCGTGCCGGTGACGTCGAGGTTCAGGCGGCCGCTGAGCCCGTAGAAGGCGACGGGGTTGCGCCACAGCACCCGGTCGACGTCGTCCTCGTCGAAGCCCTCGGCCAGCATCAGGTCGCCGACCTTGCGGGTCTTGAGGGGGTCGCTCCTGCCCCAGTCGGCGGCGGAGTTCACCAGGACCTGCTCAGGGCCGTAGGCGCGCAGGATCGCGACCATGCGTTCCTCGTCCATCTTGGTGTCCGGATAGACGGAGAAGCCCAGCCAGCAGCCGCTGTCCTTGGCCTCCTTGACGGTGGTCTCGTTGAGGTGGTCGACCAGGACGCGCTCCGGGGGCAGCGCGGACTCCCGGACGGCGTCGAGGGTGCGGCGCAGGCCGGCCAGCTTGTCGCGGTGCGGGGTGTGCACCAGGGCGGGCAGGCCGTGGTCGGCGGCGAGCTGGAGCTGCGTGGCGAGGGCGGTGTCCTCGGCGGGGGTCATGGAGTCATAGCCGATCTCGCCGACGGCCACGACGTTGTCCTTGACGAGATACCGGGGCAGTTCGTCGAGTACGGGCACACAGCGCGGGTCGTTCGCCTCCTTGGGGTTGAGGGCGATCGTGCAGTGGTGGGCGATGCCGTACTGGGCGGCGCGGAAGGGCTCCCAGCCGAGCAGGGCGTCGAAGTAGTCGCGGAAGGAGGCGGGCGAGGTGCGGGGCTGGCCGAGCCAGAAGGAGGGCTCGACGAGGGCGCGGACGCCGGCGGCGTACATGGCCTCGTAGTCGTCGGTGGTCCGGGAGGTCATGTGGATGTGGGGGTCGAAGATGCGCATCAGGACTCCTTGCCGTGGGGGTGGTCCGTGCCGGGGGCCGGGGTCACGGACTCGGTCAGGTCCAGGACGCGGGACAGGTCCTCGGGGACGGTGCGGCCCGCGGCGGTGCGCTCTGCGGCGTAGTCGCCCAGCATGCGGGCGAGTTCGCCGTCGCCCTGGGCGCGCCTGGGCAGGTCGGCCACATGCTCGACGGGGACGCCGGTGAACAGGCATTTCAGAACGGCGTGGCGCCAGTCGTGGGGGGCCAGGTGCCGGGCGGCGTACGGGCCGACGGCGGCGGTGAGGAGCCGGGTGTCGTTGGTGCGCAGGGCGTCCTCGACGAGAGGGAGGGCGCCGGGGCCGGACACGAGGTGGGGCAGGGCGTGCAGGACGGCGCGGCGTTCGTCGGCGGTGCCCTGGAAGTACACCCGGGTCAGGGCGTCGGTGCCGGCGCGGGCCGCGTGGAGGATGAGCACCCGGGCGGCGTCGGCGTGCGCGGCACCGCAGCGGCGGCCGGCCTCGGCGAGACGCAGTTCCCACGGGGAGATCGGCCCGTGGATGCCGGGGTGGGCGGCGGCCTCGTCGAGGGCGTGCTCGAGCCAGGACCGGGCGGCGGGGTCGAGGTGGGTGGTGAGGTGGTCCCGGAGGTCGGCGGGTGAGGGGGTGAGGGCGGTGCCGGGACCGGGTTGGCCGGTGTGGGTGGTGCTCTCGGTTCTCGCCGCCGGTGTGGCGCGGGGCTGGGTCATGGGGTGCTGCTCCCTTCAGGGGTGGCGGAGGGAGCGCCGTGGGGTGGCGCGGCCTGCTGGAGGGCCGGAGCGGGGGACGGCGGCGCGGTGGCCGCGACCTGCTCGGCGTGGCGGAGGAACGGGAGGGAGTGCGCGGCGAAGTGCGGGCCGGCGTGGGAGTGGCGGGGCAGTTCGACGACGGTCAGGCCCTGGTATCCGGTGGCGGCGAGGGCCGCCAGGACCGGCGGGAAGTCGATCTCCCCGTCTCCGAAGGGGAGGTGCTCGTGGACGCCGCGCCGCATGTCCTCGATCTGGACGTGGCGCAGCCAGGGGGTGGCGGCGCGCACGCACTCCGCGGGAGAGAGGGGTTCGAGGCACTGGCAGTGGCCGAGGTCGAGAGTGAGGCCGAGAGGCTCGGGATCGCCGAGGGTGCGGCGGAGGTGGTGGAAGTCGGCCAGGGTGGCGAGGAGGTGGCCCGGTTCGGGTTCGACGGCGAGCGGGATGCCGGCGGAGGCGGCGGCGTCCAGGACGGGCGTGAGGGTCTCGGCGAGACGCTTCCACGCGGTGTCCGTGTCGGTGCCCTCCGGGAGGACGCCGCTGAAGCAGTGCACCGCGTGGGCGCCGAGGTCGGCCGCGACCCGCACGGCCCGGACGAGGAGGTCGGCCCGGCGCGCCCGGTCGTCGGGGTCCGGGTCCAGTAAGGAGGGGCCGTGCTTGCGGCGCGGGTCGAGCACATAGCGGGCGCCGGTCTCCACCGTGACGCCCAGCCCGAGTGCGTCCAGCCGCCGCGCCACCCGTCGGGTGCGGGTGGCGAGGTCGGGGGCGAGCGGGTCGAGGTGCATGTGGTCGAGGGTCAGACCGACGCCGTCGTAGCCGAGATCGGCGAGGAGGGAGAGCGCGTCGTCGAGCCGGAGGTCGGCGAGACCGTTGGTGCCGTAGCCGAAGCGGAGGGGCTGGAGCGGAGCGAGAGGAGAGGTCTCCGGAGTCACGTCACACTCACCTTCTTCGCGAACCTCGCCCCCAGCGGGGCCAGGGCCGCGATGAGGAGTGCCGTGGCCGCGCCCTTGGACCGGGCGGTCAGGGCTGCCTGAAGGGGGATCGTGGCGCGGACGCCGGCGCCGACGGCTCGTTGGGTGAGCGGAGGTGAGGGGTTGAGCACGGCGTGGAAGTAGGGACGGGCGGTGGCCGCGGCGTAGGCGGCCGCGAGAGCGGTGGTGAGGTGTGCCGCGGGTTTCCGTCCGGGCACGGCTCCTCGAAGCCGAGTCGCTCGTGGCCCAAGGTGGTCAGCAGCTGTTGTCCCCCGGTGCTCTGCGGGGCGGTGCGTCACCACACGGGTCAGCAGGGCGGTCGTCGCGAGCGCCGCCAGAGGGGCCAGCGGCGAACCGCCCTGGGCTTCCCGGCGGGAGACCGTCGTGACGGCCAGTGTGTGGGTGCCGAGGAGGGCCGCTGAGGGGAGTGCCGGACGGGTGCGGCCGGTCGTCGCGGCGGCTCCCAGGAGCAGGTCGAGGCCACGAGCCGCGGCCATGGCCACCGGGCCCGCGGGTGTGTGCTTCAGGCCGAGGTCGTACGCCCAGACGGTCGCCGCGAGGGGTGCGGCGACGGCCAGGGCGGGGCGGCCGGCGCCGGCGGCCAGGGCCAGTCCGGCACCGGTGAGGGCGCAGGCCGCCGTGAGCGCGGCGGCCGGGTGGACGCGGCCCGAGGGCAGGGGGCGGTGCGGGCGTTCGACGGCGTCGACGTCGCGGTCCGCCCAGTCGTTGAGGGCCATGCCGGCCTCGTAGAGACAGAGGGAGGAGCCGATGGCGAGCAGGGTTCGGGCGTTGGGAGCCGCGCCGGTGGCGGCCGTGCCGGCCAGGGCGTCGCCAGGGACGCTGAACAGGGCGGGCAGACGGAGAAGTTCGGCCCAGGCGCGTCCGCGTCCGCGCCGCGACCGGCCGGTGCATGCGCAGGGGGCCGTGTCGTCGGCGCCGTCTCGAGGAGCGGCCGTGGACGCGTCCTCGGAGCAGCCGCAGGAGCCTTCGCGCAGCGTCACAGCGCTTCCCCCGTCTCGTCGGGCCGTGCCACCGGCCCGGGGCCCAGGCCCTCTTCACCGGCCCGTCCCAGGCGCCGCCCGAACCGGAGCAGTTCCTCGTACTGCTGGGCGAGACCGGACGGCCCGTCCCCGACGGGGTCCTTGAAATAGAAGCCGAGGGCGTCGAGCGGACCGGTCAGCCCCGCCTCGTGGGCGCGGGCCGTGAGCCGGGCCAGGTCCAGCACCAGGGGTGCGGCGAGCGCCGAGTCGCAGCCCTGCCAGATGGTCTGGAGGATCATGCGGGTGCCGAGGAAGCCGTCGAAGG
Organism: Streptomyces sp. NPDC055506; assembly: GCF_053643595.1. NCBI lineage: Bacteria > Bacillati > Actinomycetota > Actinomycetes > Kitasatosporales > Streptomycetaceae > Streptomyces > Streptomyces sp. NPDC055506. The sequence goes on from NZ_JBSHKH010000201.1 coordinate 9,285, forward strand.
CGATGTGGTCCCAGGCGGTCTTCCAGTCGCCGAGGGCCGGGACGTCGTCGATGTGCACCTCGCCCTCGGGGACGGTGCCGAGGGTGTCGGCGAGGACGCGTTCCTTGCCGGCGTTCTTCGCAGCGGCGGCGGCCGGGTCGGCGAGGGCGGCGCCGTCGCCGCCGCCGAGCAGGTTCGTTCCGGACCAGGCCCGGACCGTCAACGCCCGCTGGGCGAACATCGGGCCGAGCACGGCCCGCAGGAGGGTCTGTCCGGTCTTGCCGTCCCGGCCGGCGTACGGCAGGCCGCTCCGCTCGGCCTCGCGGGCGGCGGCGGGGTGGTGCATGCCTTCGGAGGGGGTGAAGTTGATGTAGGGGCAGCCGGCGCGCAGGGACGCCAGCGCGTAAAGGGTGCTGGCGGGCAGCGGGGTGCCGGGCCCCTCCGACGCGGGTTCGGTGGAGGCGACGTTCACCACCACGGCCCGCTCCAGTTCATGGCGGCGCACGAAGTCGCGTATGTCGTCTGCGAAGGCCGTGATCAGTTCGGCCTCGCTCCTGGTGTCCCCCGGGGTGGGGCCACCGGGCCTGATCTCCCGGTCGGCGGCCTCCAGTTCGGCGGCGACGGCGGTGGCGACACCGGGCGGGAGGACACCGCCGGCGGTCAGGGACTCGGCGCGTTTGGGCAGAGGGCAGTCGAGGGTGTCGTGGCCGCCGAAGACGAGGTCGGCCAGCGCGGGCAGGCCGCTGTCGGCGAACGCCGGGGCCTCGGTCACCATGCCGGTGGGCGGATGCAGCCCCGCGGTGATGGCGGCGCAGCCCGTGACGACGGTGGTGGCGACGGAGCCTCGGGCTCCGATCAGCCACACTCCCACACGCGGTCGGGAGAGGGAGGTTCGGTGGAGGCGACGTTCACCACCACGGCCCGCTCCAGTTCATGGCGGCGCA
>NZ_JBSHKH010000202.1:0-10055 GCF_053643595.1 Streptomyces sp. NPDC055506
GGCCGAGGCATGGCCCGCCCCCGGGGCAGCCCCGGCCCGATCAGGTCGCTGTGGCCGCTGCCGCCGCCCGGCCCGCCGCGCGGCCCCGAGAACAGTCAGCCGCCCAGGAAGGTGCCTTCGAGGGAGCGGCAGCCGTGGACGCCGCCTCCGCCGAAGCCGGAGAGGTCGGTCTGGAGGCCGCCAGCGTCCAATGCCGAAGAACTCATGGGCGTGGTACGGGAGTTGTGAGGAAGGCGTACCGCCCGCCCGAAACGCGCTTGTCCGTCCTCGCGGCACGGCGCTACGTTGCCGAGGTGGATCTCTTCTCACGCTCCTGGACGGCGTTGCGCGCGGCGGTCGCCGACCTGGCCGACGAGGACTTCGCCCGGCCGTCCGGCTGTACGGGCTGGCTGGTGCGGGACCTGGTGTGCCATCTGGTCATCGACGCCCAGGACGTCCTGATCACCCTCGCCACACCCTCCGACCGGGAGCCCACCCGTGACGCGGTGACCTACTGGGAGGTCGCCGACACACCGCCGACCGGCGACGACCCGCTCGACGCGCTGACCGTCCGCCTCGCCGCCGCGTACGAGGATCCGCACCTGCTCACGTTCCACCTGGACGACGTCGGTTCCGCCGCCGGCCGCGCCGCCCGGCTCGCCGACCCGGCCGGCCGGGTCGGCACCCGCGACGAGGTCCTCACCGTGGCGGACTACCTCTCGGTGTACGTCCTGGAGTGGACGCTGCACCACCTCGACCTGATCGCGCACCTCCCGGACGCGGCGCAGCCGCCGGCGGAGGGGCTCGTCCACTCCCGCGAACTGCTGGAGCGGATCGCGGGAAGCGCGTTCCCCGCGTCGTTCCACGACCGGGACGCGCTGCTGGTGGGCACCGGGAGGCGGGCACCCACGGAGGCGGAGCGGGCCGAACTCGGCGAGCTGGCCTTGAAACTCCCGCTCTACCTGGGCTGACCCGACTCCCCGGCCGTTCGTCAGTTCGTGTACACCTCCGCACGGTCCACGCTCACGAACGCGCCCCGGGACTCGGCGTTGTGCTCCCCGGTCAAGCGGATCCGCAGGGTGTGCCGCCCGTACGACAGCTTGGGGCTGACGTACTGCAGCTTCTCGCCGGTGCGGATCGCGCCGTGGAAGTCGACGCGCTGTTCGGCTCCGCCGTCGACGCTGATCCCGGCGATGCCGTTGCCGGTGTCGCGGACGGACAGCAGGGCGACGCGGGTCCCGGTGAAGGTGAAGGTGGCGGTGTTGCCGGCCCGGTCGCTCCAGTGGTCGTCGCCCCAGAAGCACTGGGTGGCGCAGCCGGTGCCGGAGTTCCAGTCGCCCGTGTAGGCCACGCTTCCGGCGCCGCTGGAGCGGCCGTCGTCGTTGATCCAGTACGTGCCGGATCCCGGGTCACCGGAGGGCAGATCCTGGGTGGCGCCGAGGGCGAGGGGCCGGCCGAGGTTCGGACTGCCGTCCGCGTTCCAGCCGATCTTCTGGGCGCGGGTGGTGCGATCGGTGTAGGTGTTCGTCGAGGTCGTCTTGGCGTGGTAGACGATCCAGTCCTCGGTGCCGTCGGGCGAGCGGAAGAAGGCATGGTGCCCGGGGCCGTAGACGCCTCGGTCGTCGGCGCGGGAGAAGACCGGCCCGGAGTGCTGCTTCCAGTTGCCGGGCACGAGCGGGTCGGCGCCGTCGCGCAGGGACATCATCCAGACCTGGTAGTCCGGCTTGCCGGTGTCGCAGGTCGAGTACGTCATCCAGGTACGGCCGTTGCGGTGGAGGAACTCCGGACCCTCACGCACCTCGGGGCAGCCGCCGGCGGCGTCGAGGGGGACGGCGTCACCGGAGACGGTGTAGGGGTTGGACATCGGGGCGATGTTGAGGCCGTTGTGCTGGTACTGGTTGAGGCCGGCGTAGGCGAGGTAGAGGCGGCCGTTGTGCCGGAACACGCCCGGGTCGATCGCGTATTTGTCGGCGTGGTTGGGCGGGGTGAGTTTCGCCTTGAAGCGGTACGGTCCTGCCGGGTCGTCCCGCTCGGACTCCAGGACGTACAGCCGGTGGTGTTCGTCGACCCCGTCGTCGGCCGTGTAGTAGAGGTACCAGCGGTCGCCGAAGCGGTAGAACTCCGGTGCCCAGATGTTGCGGTCGCGGGAGCTGTCGGTGTCCTTCCACACGGTCACCGGGTCCGAGGTGAGCAGCGTACCCAGCGAGGGCGAGCGCCACATACGGATGCTGTCGCCCTGGGTGGTGGTGAGGTAGTAGTTGCCCTTCCAGTGCGAGACGTAGGGGTCGGGGCCCGGGTTGAGCGGGTTGCGGAAGGTGCCGGCGGCGGCCTTCGGCCGGGCGTCGGCTCCGGCCGCCGACGGGACGGCGGTGAGCCCGAGCAGCAGGGCCAGGAGGACGGCGAACAGTGAACTTCGGGATCGTAAGCGCATGTGCGGGTCTCCTTGCATCGTTGTAGTCACGGATGGCGTGGCGCGTCCTCGAAGGCGGCCGGGCGGGTCTGGGCGTCGCGCAGGAGCGTGGTGTCGACCTTCTCGGAGCGGTCGAAGCGGTAGACGCCGTTGCGTTCCTGGAAGACGTCGGTGAGCTGGGTGTAGCAGTAGCCGAACATGTCCGGGTCATCGAGCAGCACCCCGGTCAGGCCGGTGAAGCGGGCCACGAACTCCTCGGCACCGCGCGGCCGTTGCCCGTAACCCCAGGAGGTGTCCTGGTCGTCCCCCGCCGTACCGGCCGCCGCGTCCGGGTCCCACCAGATGCCGCCGAACTCGCTGCAGAAGTACGGCTGTCCGCGGTATGGCACCGACCAGGGCCGCCCGTCCGGCGCCTGGTTGACGTACGGCCGGTCCTGCGCCAGACCCTCCATCGTCCTGGCGAGGGCCGCGGGGTCCTGCTCGTAGCAGTGCGAGTCGTAGACGTCGGTCTCCGGGACCCGGTGGGCGTAGCCGGAGGCGTCGATCACCGGGCGGGTGGGGTCGGCCTGCTTGGTGGCCAGGAACATCGCCCGGGTGACGTCGTCGAGCCGGGTGACGCGGTCGTGCAGCGGCTGGTACGTCTCGTTCAGCGGGCACCAGCCGACGATCGAGGGGTGGGAGTGGTCGCGCTCCAGGGCCTCCAGCCACTGGGTGACGTAGGAGGCGTCGGGGCGCTGGTTGTCGTCGCGTACGCCGGTCTCGCAGCCCCAGTCGCCGAACTCGCCCCAGACCAGGTAGCCGAGCCGGTCGGCGTGGTGGAGGTAGCGCTCCTCGAAGACCTTCTGGTGCAGCCGGGCGCCGTTGAAGCCGGCGCGCAGGCCCAGTTCGATGTCCCGGACGAGGTCGGCGTCGGTCGGGGCGGTCATCAGGCCGTCGGGGTAGTAGCCCTGGTCGAGGACGAGCCGCTGGAAGACGGGTTCGCCGTTCAGCAGCAGCCGCTTGCCGTGGACGGCGACCGAGCGCAGGCCGGCGTAGGACTGTGCCGTGTCGACGACCGCACCGGCCGCGTCGAGGACCTCCAGGGTCAGGTCGTACAGGTGCGGGTCCCGCGGTGACCAGAGGCGCAGCCGGTCGGCGGGCACGGGCAGGACGAGCCGGGGGCACAGGTCGAGGTCGGCGCGCGCCTCGGCGGCGACGACGCCCCCGTGGCCGTCGGTGAGCGTGGCGCGGACGCGGTGGCCGGGCGCGTTGGCGGAGAGCGGGAGTTCCAGGAAGAAGGAGCCGGAGGCGAGGTCGGGCGTGATGCGGGGTCTGCGGAGGGCGACGGTGCGCGGGACCGGCTCCAGCCACACGGTCTGCCAGATTCCGGTCGTCCGGGTGTAGTGGCAGTGGGAGTTGGCGTACCAGGTCGCCTGCTTGCCGCGCGCCTGGACGCCGTGGCGGCTGTCCCGGGCCCGGACGACGATGGTCAGTTCCTCGCCGGGGACGGCGACTTCACCGAGGTCGGCGGTGAACGGTGTGAAGCCGCCGCGGTGCCGGGCGACTTCACGGCCGCCGGCCCAGACGGTGGTGTCGTGGTCCACGGCCCCGAAGTGCAGCAGCACCCGGGAACCGGCCCAGTCAGCGGGCACGGTCACGGTCCGCCGGTACCAGACCGCTTCCATGAAGTCCGTGTCCCCGACCCCGGAGAGTTCCGACTCGGGGCAGAACGGGACGACGATCGTGCCGGCGAGTTCGCGCGTCGCCAGTCCGCGTTCCAGGCCGGTGTCCGACCGGTCGATCTCGAACTGCCACACGCCGTTGAGGTTCAGCCAGGCGTCCCGGACGAACTGGGGCCTCGGGTGTTCGGGGCGGGGCACGTCCATGGGGCTCCTTGTGTCGCGTGTGCCGGGTGTCGCGTGTGCCGGGTGTCGCGTATGGGGGGGTCTCCTGTGCCGGTCGGTGCCCATGGCACCATGGGTTTACATCGATGTAAACACGTCGGACGGCACCTGGGCGCAGTCGGTACGATCTCGGCAGTCGGAAGGACGGGACAGCGTGGCGGCCAGACCCAGGATCAAGGACGTGGCGGAGTACGCCGGCGTCTCCCCCAAGACCGTCTCCAATGTGATCAACAACTTCGAGCATGTGTCGGAGCGGACCCGCGCCGCCGTCCAGGAGGCGATCGAGGCCCTGGGCTACCGCGTCAACATCGCCGGGCGGCAACTGCGCCAGGGCCGCACCGGCATGATCACCCTGGCGGTCCCGGAGCTGGACGTCGCCTACTTCGCCGAGTTGGCCAAGCACGTCATGGCCGAGGCCGACCGGCGCGGGCACACCGTCCTGCTGCACCAGACCGGGGCGGTGCGCGAGCGGGAGCTGGCGGCGCTGCACGGGTTCGACGCGCAGTTCTCCGACGGCGTCATCCTCAGTCCGCTCTCCCTCCAGCCGCGTGATCTCGCCGTCCGCGACCGGCGCCTGCCCGTGGTCCTGCTCGGCGAGCGCTCCGCCGAGGGCGGCACCGACCATGTCGGCATCGACAACGTGCGTGCGGCGCGCGAGGCCACCGAACACCTCCTGTCCCGGGGCCGCCGGCGCATCGCGGTGGTCGGCGGCGCCCTGCACGGCCGCCAGGGCACCGACCGGCTGCGCACCGACGGCTACCGCGAGGCCCTCGAAGCGGCGGGCCTGCCCTTCGAGCCCGGCCTGGTGGTGCGGGTGGACGCCTATCACTGGCAGGACGGCGCACGGGCCGCCGCAGCGCTGATGGAAAGCGGCCCCCGCCCGGACGCGCTGCTGTGCCTGAACGACCATCTCGCCCTGGGCGCGCTGCGGGCCCTGCACGAGCTGGGCCGTTCCGTGCCGGGCGAGCTCGACGTGGTCGGCTTCGACGACATCGAGGCCTCCCGTTTCAGCGTCCCGACCCTCACGACCGTCGCCCCGGACAAGCAGGAGATCGCCCGGGCCGCCGTCGCCCAATTGCTGGCCCGGATCGACGCCCCGGACACCGCGCCGCCGGGCGACCATGTGGCCGGGCACCGGCTCGTCGTACGGGAGAGCTCGGGGGGCTGAGCTGCGACGGAGCGGCCCTCCGCGCCCCGCGATGCGGGCCCTCCGCTGCCCGGCCCGCCGTCGAACCGTATCGGCCGAGGTGGGAGCATGGCGGCATGGACGTCCGCCGCAGGAACAACGTGAACGTCATCGGCCGCGACGACGCGCCGGTGCTGGTGCTGGCCCATGGGTTCGGCTGCGACCAGAACATGTGGCGCCTGGTGGTGCCGGCGCTGGCGGAGCGGTACCGGGTGGTGCTCTTCGACTACGTGGGTTCCGGCGGGTCGGACCTGTCGGCCTGGAGCGAGGAGCGGTACTCCTCGCTGCACGGCTACGCGGCCGATGTCGTCGACGTCTGCGAGGAGCTGGACCTCCGGCAGGCGGTGTTCGTGGGGCACTCGGTCAGCGCCATGGTCGGCGTGCTGGCGGCGCAGGCCGCGCCGGAGCGGATCGGGGCACTCGTGATGGTGACGCCCTCGCCCCGCTACATCGACGACGAGGGATACCGCGGCGGGTTCAGCACCGAGGACATCGACGAGCTGCTGGACTCCCTGGAGGCGAACTACCTGGGCTGGTCGTCCGCGATGGCCCCGGTGATCATGGGCAATCCGGAGCGTCCGGAGCTGGGTCAGGAGCTGACCAACAGCTTCTGCGCCACCGACCCCGACATCGCGCGGGTCTTCGCCCGTACGACCTTCCTGACCGACAGCCGGGAGGACCTCAAGGGCGTGGCCGTGCCGACCCTCGTGCTGGAGTGCGAGCAGGACGCCATCGCGCCCCGTGAGGTCGGCGCCTATGTGCACACGACGATTCCCTCCTCCCGCCTGGTCACCCTCGACGCCACCGGGCACTGCCCGCAGCTGAGCGCGCCGGAGGCCACCGCGGCGGAGATCCTCGGCTTCCTGGAGTCCCTGAAGTGATGTGTCGTGCGAACGGCGCGCCGGAGCCTGCCGGGACCGGGGACGAGGCGGGCACGGACGCGGCGTTCACCGCGCTGCTGGAGGACAGCGCGGAGGACCTGTACGAGGCGGCGCCGTGCGGTTACCTGTCCACGATGATGGACGGCACCATCGCCAAGATCAACGCCACGCTGCTGGACTGGCTGGGCCTGGAACGCGAGGCCGTGGTGGGCCGCAAGCGCTTCGCGGATCTGCTCACCGTCGGCGGGAGGCTGTACCACGAGACGCATTTCGCGCCGCTGCTGCGGATGCAGGGCGAGCTGCGCGGTATCGCCCTGGACCTGAGGCGCCAGGGCGGCGGCCGGCTGCCGGTGCTGGTCTCGGCCGTGGTCAAGTACGGCACCGGGGGCGAACCCCTGCTGATCCGGGTCACCGTCTTCGACGCCTCCGACCGCCGCTCCTACGAAACGGAGCTGCTGCGCCGCCGTAAGGAAGCGGAGCGGGCCCACGCCGAGGCGGACGAGGCCCGGCGGCAGGCCGAGTCCGACCGGGCGCGGCTGGCCGACGCGCTGGCCGTGCTGCAGCGGTCCCTCGTGCCGGACTCGCTGCCCGCGGTACCGGGTCTGGAGACGGCCGTCCACTACCACACGGCCGCCCCGGACCAGCTCGGCGGCGATTTCTACGACCTGTTCCCCGTCGCCGGCGACCGGTGGGCGTTCTTCCTCGGCGACGTGTGCGGCAAGGGCCCCGAGGCCGCGTCCCTCACCTCGCTGACCCGCTACACCCTCCGGGCCGCCGCCCATCACGACCCGGAGCCGGCCGCGGCGCTGGCCACGCTGAACGCCGTACTGCACGAGCGGTACACGGCCGACGGCGATCCCCGTTACTGCACCTGCGTGTTCGGGATCGTCGAGCCCGGCGGGGACCACGGTCCCACGATCGTGCGCCTCGCCTCCGGCGGTCATCCGCCGGCTCTCGTCCTGCGGTCCGACGGCCGCGCCGAGTTCCTGCCCACCCCCGGCGGCCTGCTCGTCGGTGTCCTGCCCGACGCACCGATAGGCACCGCGGAGACCGTCCTGGCCCCCGGCGACACGATCGTGCTGTACACCGACGGTCTCACCGAGGCCCGCACCGGCCCCGGCCGCGACGACCTGTACGGCGAGGGCGCCCTGCGCGCCTTCGGCGCCGGCCTCGCTCCCGCCGCCCCGGGCGAGGTGATCACCGCACTCACCGGGCTGCTGGACGGCTTCGGCGACGGGCTCGACGACGACACCGCCCTGCTCGCCCTCGGCGTCCCGGCCGACTCTTCCCCCATCCGCCCCACGACGAGTTTCCCCACATGAAGACGCTGACCATCCACCAACGCGACGCCGAGACCGGTCCCGTTCTGCACGTGGCCGGCGACCTGGACTACGCCCAGGCCCCCGAACTCCGCCGCCAGGTCGGCCTGCTCCCCCTGACAGCGGGGCAGTGCCTGGTCCTCGACCTCTCCGGCCTCGAGTTCTGCGACTCCTCCGGCATCACCGCCCTGCTCGCCGCCCGCCAGCACGCCCTGGCCGCCGATGCCGGCATCGTCCTGGCGGGCGTACCGGCGAACCTGATGCGTGTCCTCACGCTCGTGGGCCTCGACCAGGTCTTCACCCTGCGTCCGGACAGCGGCTCCATGTCATGACCCGCCCGGCGGCTCCGCGGCGTCGGCCCTGACGAAGACCGGCTTGAGGTGCTTCTCCGGCAGCGCGTCCGGCAAGTCCTCCCAGTCGATGACGTGGGAGACCACCTTCTCGGGCGCGACCCTGCCGGAGGCGGCGAGGGCGAGGGCGTCGGGGATGTGGGCGCGCACGCTGTCGCGGGCGATACGCAGGGTGACGCCGGTGAGGTACATGTCGAGCAGGGGCAGTTCACCGGGGCGGAAGTGGTTGCCCGCGCTCTCGCAGATCCCTTCCGGTGTCAGGCACTTGAGGGCCAGGGCGAGCTGGTCGACGCGGCCGGTGGCCTCCACGGCGATGTCATAGCTCTGCGGGACCGGTTCGAGTGCCTCGGCGGTGGCGGCGCCGAAGGCGCGGGCCAGCGTGCGGTGTTCGGGGTCCGGGTCGACGTAGAGCACGTCGGAGGCGCCGAGCGCGCGGGCGATGTCGCACACGTAGAGGCCGATGCTGCCCCGGGCGACGACGAGGACCCGGGCTCCGGGACGGGCCTTGAGGTGGGGGGCGACCAGGCGCCAGGCCAGGGACCAGTTGTCGCTGGCGGAGGCCATGGCGACCGGGTCGAGGCCCGTGGGCAGCGGAACGAGCATGGCGTCGGCGTAGGGCACCCGGACCAGGTCGGAGAAGAGCCCGCCCCAACTGCCGCCGATCGGTGCGCCGTACATCGCCATGTACGGGACGTCGGCACAGTGCGCGGTCAGCCCGGCCCGGCAGCGGTCGCAGGTACCGCAGTTGATGGACCAGGGGACGACGACCAGGTCACCGGGGGTCACGGAGGTGACGGCGTCGCCGGTTTCGACGACCCGGGCGACGCACTCGTGGCCCAGGGCGAAGGGCGGCTCGATGAAGCCGTGCCCGGCGAGGATCGAGGAGTCCACATCGCAGGGCGTGGCGGCCACCGGGGCGACGATCGCCGCCCGGCCGGACTCGACCTCGGGGTCGGGCACCTCGCGCCACTCGACGGTGCGCTTGGCGACATAGGTCAGTTCACGCATCGGCGCTCTGCCCCTTCGCCAGGGCGACGAGGTCCGCGTAGCGGATGACGGAGCCGCCCGCGCCCCAGGTGCCGTCGGGCTGCTCGTGCACCAGCACCCACACCCGCAGGGCGTCGTCCGGGGTGAGTCCGGCGGCGGCCAGGACGGTCTGTGTGGCCTCCTCGACGAGTCCGTCCTTGCGGCGCTCGGACAGGGCGCCCTGCGGGACGGTGACCTCCACCAGGAAGCGAGGCTCGTCGTCCTCGGCGGTGGTCTGGGCTCCTTCGGGCAGCTCGGCGAGGTAGCTCCACGCCTGGGCGCGGAAGAACGGGGTGTCGGGTGCGCCCTCCCAGCGCAGCAGTACGCCGGCGAGGTCGCGCTGGACGGACCGGCGGCCCTCTTCGGTCAGGGCGCCGGCCGGGGCCGTGAGCCGGATCATCGGCATGGACGTACCTCTCTATGACAGTCGTTATAGGCGACGGTCACGCTAGACTATGACGGCCGTAATAGCCAGGGGGTCGGAAGGGGACCGCGTACGTGACCAAGCCCAGCCCGACGGCGCGCGAGCGGATCGTGGCCGGTGCGGCCGACATGATCAGCCGGCGCGGTCTGAACGCGACGAGCATCCGTGAGACGGCCAAGCACGCCAGGGCGCCCCTCGGCTCGACGTACCACTACTTCCCCGAGGGCAAGCAGCAGTTGGCGACCGAGGCCGTGCGCCACACGGGCGCCTGGGCCGCCCGCAGTCTGCGCGAGGAGCTGGAGGCGGGCCCGGTCGCCGGACTGCGGGCCTTCCTCGCCCTGTGGCGCCAGATCGTCGTGGACAGTGACTTCCGGGCGGGCTGCCCGGTCCTCGCCGTCGCCATCGAGGAGCCCCCCGCCGACGAGACGTCCACCGCCCTGGTGGCCGCCGCCGACGTGTTCGAGGAATGGGAGGGCCTGCTGGCCGGCTCGCTGCGCGAGCACGGCGCCGGGTCCGAGCAAGCCGCACAGCTCGCGACTCTGATCGTCGCGGCGGTCGAGGGGACCGTGGCCATGTGCCGCGCCAAGCGCACCACAC
>NZ_JBSHKH010000203.1:0-9954 GCF_053643595.1 Streptomyces sp. NPDC055506
GGAGACGCCCCCTCTGACTTCTACGGCTAGAGCGCTACGCCGAGCAGCGCGTCCACCGCACGGGAGACGACGCCGGGTGCGCCGATGTCCGTACCGCCGCTCTCCTCCTGGAGGGCGGCCCAGCGGTCGACCGCGGCGAGCGCGGCCGGGGCGTCCAGGTCGTTCGCGAGGGCCTCGCGGATCTCCTCCACCAGCGCCTGGGCGGGCGGGCCGTCGGGCCGGGACACGGCGGCACGCCAGCGGCCGAGCCGGGCGACGGCATCCTGGAGGACCCGGTCCGTCCACTCCCAGTCGGCGCGGTAGTGGTGGGCGAGCAGCGCGAGCCGGATGGCGGCCGGGTCGACGCCGTCGTGCCGGAGCTTGGAGACGAAGACCAGGTTGCCCTTGGACTTGGACATCTTCTCGCCGTCGAGGGCGACCATGCCGGCGTGCACATACGCCTTGGCCATGGGGAACTCGCCGGTGAGGGCCTGGGCGTGCGAGGCGCCCATCTCGTGGTGCGGGAAGGCGAGGTCGGAGCCACCGCCCTGAATGTCGAAGCCCATGCCGAGGTGGTCGAGGGCGATGGCCACGCACTCGATGTGCCAGCCGGGCCGTCCGCGCCCGAGCGATCCGCCGTCCCAGCTGGGCTCGCCCTCGCGGGCCGCCATCCAGAGCATCGGGTCGAGGGGGTTCTTCTTGCCCGGCCGGTCCGGGTCGCCGCCGCGCTCGGCGGACAGCAGCCGCATCGCCTCGGCGTCGAGGTTCGAGACCTTGCCGAAGTGCGGGTCGGACTCGACGGAGAAGTAGACGTCCCCTTCGAGTTCGTAGGCCGCGCCCGCGTCCCGCAGCCGCTCGACGAGCGGAATGATGCCGGGTATCGCCTCGACGGCGCCTATGTACTGCCGCGGCGGCAGCATCCGCAGGGCCGTCATGTCCTCGCGGAAGAGAACCGTCTCCTTCTCGGCGAGGGCGGCCCAGTCGATACCGTCGCGCTGCGCCCGCTCCAGGAGCGGGTCGTCGACGTCGGTGACGTTCTGGACGTAGTGAACCTGCCGCTTGGTATCGAGCCACACGCGCTGCACGAGGTCGAACGCGTTGTACGTCGCCGCGTGTCCCAGGTGGGTGGCGTCGTACGGGGTGATGCCGCAGACGTAGATACGGGCGACGGGACCGGGGTCGAGGGTGACGAGGCCGCCGGTCGCGGTGTCGTGGATCCTCAGGTCGCGGCCCTGACCAGGCAGGGCGGGGACCTCGGAAGCGGGCCAGGCATGCATGTCATGAGCGTAACCGGACTGAAGTTCCAGATACGAATGGGAGCGGTCCGGACGGCCGAGAAGGCGTTCTTGCGCGATCTCGGCCTCTGTGCTCCTACACGGGTGGCCAGGGAATCGCCGGCCACTCCCCGCTCGGCTCCGGATGCGTCCCCGAGGCGAGGAGCGCACCGACACGCGCGCGTGCGGCGTCGATCTCGGCGGCGGTGATCAGCGGTTCGAGCCGTGCGGTGAGGGCCCCGCCTTCGGCCAGATCCTTTCTGAGGCCCTCGAGGACGTCGGCGGCCTCCCGGGTGAAGGGCTCCCCCGCCCAGCCCCACAGCAGGGTCCGCAGCTTGTTCTCCGCGTTGAAGGTCACCCCGTGGTCGATCCCGTACAACCGCCCGTCGCCCGTGGGCAGCAGGTGCCCGCCCTTGCGGTCGGCGTTGTTGATCACGGCGTCCAGCACCGCGAGCCGCCGCAGCCGCTCGTCGTCGGCGTGCACGAGCAGCGCGGTGCGTCCCTCGCCGACCTCGGCGAACCCGATCGCCTTCCAGCCCGGTTCGGGTTCCTCCCCGTCGACCAGCGCGAGCAGCTCGGCGTCCGGCACCGCCTCGATCCACAGCTGGCACATGCCCTCGCCGTAGGGGCCGTCACGCAGCACGGTGGGCGGTACGAGGCCCCAGCCGGTCGCCTCGGAGACCTCGTACGCGGCGACCTCGCGCTGGGCGAGGGTCCCGTCGGGGAAGTCCCACAGGGGCCGCTCCCCGGCGACCGGCTTGTAGATACAGGCCGCTTCCCGGCCGTCGTACGACACCGTGCAGTACAGGGCGGCGTTGGAGGCGTCACGGATGCGGCCGCGTACGGTGAGTTCGCCCCGGGCGAGCAGCTCAGCGGGGTCGTCGGGAGGCGTCACGCTCCGCGGCGGTATCCGTTCTGGCGCGGACATACGTGTCCTTCCGGGTCGAGCGGGAGGCTGCACAGCGGGCACGGCGGCCGCCCGGCGTTGACGACGTCGAGGGCGCGCTTGGCGAAGGCCCTCGCCTGCGCGCCGGTGAGCCTGACCCGCAGCATCGGCGGCCCGTTCTCCTCGTCCTGGAGCAGCCGCTCCTCGGCCTCGGCGAGGTCCTCCTCGGAGTCGGCGTCGAGCTCGACGAGCGCCTGCGCCTCGACGATCATGAGCTGCTCGTCGCCGTCCCAGGCGAGCGCCATGGTGCCGACCCGGAACTCCTCCTCGACGGGGGTGTCCAGCGGGGCGCTGTCGTTGATCTCCGACGGTGCGACCGCGGGAACGGAGGCGCTGCCCCCGCTACGGCGTACGACCTCGTCGAGCAGTTCGTCCATGCGCTCGGCGAGCGCTGCGACCTGGGTCTTCTCCAGGGCCACGCTGGTCACCCGGGAGCCGGCGGTGGCCTGGAGGAAGAACGAACGGCGCCCGGGCAGCCCGACCGTACCGGCCACGAAACGCTCCGGATGGTCGTAGAGGAACACCTGACGGGACACGTCCTGTCTCCATTGGAATCGTGGGGGCCGTGTGACCACGGCACTGCTGCGACCGCTTCACCCTACTGCGGCGGACGATCACGGTGCGCCCGCACCACCCCCGACTTGGGCGTCGTCGCCCGGCGGTTCCTCGCGCGGCACCAGGGACGTGAAGTCGCCGGTGTCGCCGAGACGGACGAGAAACGGTCGCAGTCGTGTGTAACGGATCGCGGTGATGGAACACGGTTCAACGGAAATCCGCTGGAAGAGGTCCAGATGAAGTCCGAGTGCCTCCGCGACGAGCGACTTGATGATGTCGCCGTGCGAGCACATGAGGTAGACGGCGTCGGCGCCGTGGTCGCGCTCCACGCGCGCGTTCCACTCGCGCACGGCCTCGGCGGCACGGGTCTGCATGGCCCGCATCGACTCGCCGCCGGGGAAGGCCGCCGCGGACGGGTGCGCCTGCACCACCTCCATCAGGGGCTCGTCCTTGAGCTCGGCGAGCTTGCGCCCGGACCAGTCGCCGTAGTGGCACTCGCCGATGCGCTCGTCGGTGTGCGGGCTCAGGTCCGGCCGGGCCTCGAGAAGGGGCTCGATCGTCTCCTGGCAGCGCTGGAGCGGGCTGGCGACGATCTCGGCGAGAGGCAGTTCGGCGAGCCGCCCGGGCAGCGCGGCGGCCTGCGCGGCGCCACGTTCGTCGAGGGCCACACCGGGCGTCCAGCCGGCGAGCAGTCCCTCGGTGTTGGCGGTGGAACGTCCGTGCCGGACCAGGATCAACGTGGGCATGCGATCCAGCGTAGGCGCACGCGCGCGTACGGTGTCGTTCAAGTGACGGGAGACTCGCTTCGTGATCGTCGACTGTGCCATCTACCGCGACGGACACCGGACCGAGGGACCGGAGGACTTCTCCGACGCCCTGGGTGAGGCCCGTGGGGCGGGAGGTTTCGTGTGGATCGGGCTGCATGAGCCGACGGAGCGCGAATTCGACCATGTCACCCGGGAGTTCGGCCTGCATCCGCTGGCCGTCGAGGACGCCCTCAAGGCCCATCAGCGGCCCAAGCTGGAGGTGTACGACGACTCGCTCTTCGTGGTCCTCAAGCCGGTGGTGTACGAGCCGCGGAGCGACACCGTCTCCACCGGCGAGATCATGATCTTCCTGGGCGACTCGTTCGCGGTCACCGTCCGGCACGGCGAGGGCGCCCCGCTCAAGGCCGTACGGCACCGGCTGGAGCACGAGCCGGAGCTGCTCGGCAACGGGCCCACGTCCGTGCTGTACGCGATCGCCGACGCCACCGTCGACCACTATCTGGACGTCGCGATCGAGTTGCAGGCCGACCTGGAGGGGCTGGAGACGGAGGTGTTCTCACCGCTGGACGGCGGCTCTCGGAACACCGCGTCCCGGATCTACGACTTCAAGCGCCAGGTCCTGGAGTTCCGCCGGGCGACCGGGCCGCTGGCCCTGCCGGTGAGCCGGCTGGCGGGCACGGCGCAGTCCGGTGTGACGGTGCCGTTCGTGGACGACCGGGCCCGGCCCTTCTTCCGGGACGTCGGCGACCACCTCACGCGTGTCAACGAGTCCGTGGAGAACCTGGACCGGCTGGTGTCGGACATCCTCTCGGCGCATCTGGCGCAGATGAGCGTCCGGCAGAACGACGACATGCGGAAGATCTCCGCCTGGGCGGCCATGGCCGCGATCCCCACGATGGTCGCGGGGATCTACGGCATGAACTTCGAGCACATGCCCGAGTTGCGCTGGGAGTGGTCCTACCCGGCTCTCATCATGCTGATGGTCGTCCTGGAGGTGCTGGTGTTCCGCCTGTTCAAGCGCCGGGGGTGGCTGTAGAACGGGCGGGCTCAGGCAAATTCGGGTGCCGTGGAGGCCGGGCCGCCGAGCGCGTCGCGGCGCTCGGGCATCTCCAGGGAGACCATCCGGCGCCAGCCGCCCAGCCGTTCGTAGGCGTACATCGCGTGGATGCCCGCCGCGAGCATCGCCGACTTGGCCTTCGGCCAGCCCAGGATGCGCCCCATGTTCGCCATGACCGCGAGGCTGACGTCCCGGTAGATCCCGATCTCGGCGAGCGCGCACTCGCGCAGGGTCCGCTGGATGGCCCGGCCGTGGCCCGCGTAGGCGAAGCGCAGCAGTTCCTCGTGGCAGTAGGCGAGGTGGTTGTCCTCGTCGTTGGAGATCTGCTTGACCGCGCGGCCGATGTCGGGGTCGTCGGCGAAGTGCTTGCGGAGCAGGTCCATCTGCTCGGAGGCGCGCTGTTCGGTGACCCTGCTGTGCGAGAGGTACGTGACGATGTCCCGTACCTCGAGCCGCTCGTCACGCTTGAGCTGCTCGTGCGCGAGGCCGATGCCGTTCTTCTCCAGGAGCATCGTGTAGTCGGTCTCCGGCGGGACCGGGACGGGGTCGAGGCCGCGCTTCTTCAGCAGGGCGTTGAAGATCCGCCCGTGTTTGTCCTCGTCGGCACCGTGGCGGGTGATCTTGGGGGCGAGGTCTCGCTCGCTCTCCGGGACGAGCGCGGCGATCCGGGCGTTCTCCCAGCCGCCCTGGGACTCGCCGCTCGCGGCGATGGAGCAGAACAGGGCGAAGGACTCGTCGTTGGCGAGGATCTCCTGGAACAGACTCTTGGCCGAAAGCATCGTGGGCACCTCTCCCGCGCGCGTGCGCGTGCTGCAGATTCCGCACTTTCCGCAAAGAACGAGTCAAGTGCGGGCCGCGCGGTGCTGCAACAGGTGCGACGGACAACTCCGCCAAATGGAGGACGTAACCGTCGGCGGCTCCCCGCGTTGTTCTGCGTGACGGCCGTGGCGGGGAAGACCCCCCCCCGAGCCCCCACCACGGCCGCAGAAACCTCCGTCGGGACCAGCCGTGTCAGGCGAGCCCGGCGCGCTCCAGGGCCTCCGTGCCGGCGCGGAGGGACGCGATCCGCTCGTCGAGCGTGAAGCCCGCCGGGGCCAGGGTGAGCGTGGTGACACCGGCCTGTGCGTAGGCCTTCATCCGGTCCGCGATGCGCTCCACGGAACCGAGCAGGGTCGTCTTGTCGATCAGGTCGTGCGGTACGGCGGCCGCGGCGCCCTGCTTGTCGCCCGACAGGTACTTGTCCTGGATCTCGGCGGCTTCCTTCTCGTAGCCCATGCGCTGGGCGAGCTGGTTGTAGAAGTTCTGCTTGCGGCTGCCCATGCCGCCGACGTACAGCGCGGTGTAGGGGCGGAAGGTGTCGGCGAGCGTGGCCACGTCCTTGTCGTCGCCGAGTGCCAGGGGCAGGGTCGGGCAGATGTCGAAGCCGTCGAGGGTCTTGCCCGCCTTCTCCCGGCCGGCCCGCAGATACTGGATCGCCGTGTCCTCGAGGTGGTCGGCGGAGGGGAAGATCAGCAGGGCGCCGTCGGCGATCTCGCCGGTCTGCTCGAGGTTCTTGGGGCCGATCGCGGCGATGTACAGCGGGATGTGCTCGCGCTGCGGGTGCACGGTCAGCTTGAGGGGCTTGCCCGGGCCGCCGGGCAGCGGCAGCGTCCAGTGCTGCCCCTCGTACGACAGGCGCTCGCGCGTCATGGCCTTGCGGATGATCTCGACATACTCACGCGTGCGTGCCAGCGGCTTGTCGAATTTGACGCCGTACCAGCCCTCGGAGACCTGCGGCCCGGAGACGCCGAGGCCGAGCCGGAAGCGGCCGCCGGAGAGCGAGTCGAGGGTGGCGGCCGTCATGGCGGTCATCGCGGGCTGGCGGGCCGGGATCTGGAAGATGGCGGAGCCGACGTCGATCCGTTCGGTCTGGGCGGCGACCCAGGTCAGTACGGTGGCGGCGTCGGATCCATAGGCCTCGGCGGCCCAGCAGACGTCGTACCCGAGCCGGTCGGCCTCCTGGGCGACGGCCAGATTGTCCGCGTCCATGCCGGCACCCCAGTAGCCGAGGTTGATACCGAGCTGCATCCCGATTCCCCTTACCCATCAGTAACGTGCCTTGTCCGCAGACCATAGCGCGCGGAAATCGGTCGTCCACAGCCCCCCACACCGTAGGTTCTGGCCAGTAATCTCGGCGTTCATGGAGCAGAGGCATCTCGGCCGCACCGGCCTTCGTGTGTCCCGGATCGGGCTCGGCACCCTGACCTGGGGGCGGGACACCGACGAGCACGACGCCGCGGACCTGATGAAGACGTTCTGGGAAGCGGGCGGGACCCTCGTCGACACCGCGGACGTGTACGGCGACGGAGAGGCCGAGTACCTGCTCGGCAGGCTCATAGACGGCCTGGTGCCCCGCCGTGACCTGGTCATCTCGACCAAGGCCGGCAGCGTACCGGACCCCGACCGCCGCTTCGACGGCTCGCGTGGCCATCTGCTCGCCGCGCTGGACGCCTCGCTCTCCCGCCTCGGAACCGACTACGTCGACCTGTGGCACGTGCACGCCTTCGACCCGGACACCCCGCTGGAGGAGACCCTCCAGGCCCTGGACCTCGCGGTCAACAGCGGCCGGGCCCGCTACGCCGCGGTCTCCAACTTCTGCGGCTGGCAGCTGGCCAAGGCCGCCACCTGGCAGCTCGCCTCCCCCGGCACCCGGACCCGGCTGGCGGGCACGCAGCTGGAGTACTCACTGCTCCAGCGTGGCGTCGAGCGCGAGGTGCTGCCGGCCGCGCTGGACCTGGGCATCGGGCTGCTGCCGTCCTCCCCGCTGGGGCGTGGGGTACTGACGGGCAAGTACCGGGGCGACACGACCCCGTCGGACTCGCGCGGCGCCTCGGAGCACCTCGCCCCGTTCGTCGCGCCGTACCTCGACGACACGGCGAGCCGCATCGTGGACGCCGTGACGACCGCGGCCGACGGCCTCGCGGTGACGCCGCTCCAGGTGGCCCTGGCATGGGTCCGTGACCGGCCGGGCGTGGCCGCTCCCGTCGTCGGCGCGCGCAACGCGCAGCAGCTCACGGCCGCGTTGTCAGTGGAGGCCCTTAGTCTTCCTGACGAGATCTGCCGGGCGCTCGACGATGTGTCGGCGCCCGTGCACCGCTATCCCGATCACGACTGGAGCACGCTGTGAGCACGGAGCCGGAGACCACGGAGGACGCCGAGCCGGGGAAGCCGACCGGTGGTGCGGAGACCGAGGAGGCCCAAGGGGACGCGGTCGATGCCGGCCAGGTGTCCGAGGCCGAGGCCGAGCTGCGGGCCCAGCAGGCCGAGCGGGAGCGCATCGAGCAGCGCAAGGCCGAGAAGAAGGCGCCGATCGAGAGCGGCACCAAGCTGAGCGGCCAGGCCGCCGATCTGCTCGCCGCCGTACGGGCCGTGGAGAGCGGCGAGAAGCCGGCGGCCGCGGCATTCGCGGAGCCCGCGCCCGCCCCCCGGCCCTCCGCTCCCGAGCCGGTACGGCCACCGCGGCCGGTGCCGGCCGAGACCGTCGCCGCGTCGCCGGCTCCCGCGCCCGAGGCGGTGCGGGCCGTCCTGCGGGTGCTCGGCGAGGGCGGCGCACCGGACACACTCGCGCCGCAGGCGGCCGAGGCACTCGGCGAGGGTGCGGACGAGCGGCTGCGTGCGGACCCCTGGCAGTTGCTGCGGATCACCGGTGTGCGGCCCGAGCAGGCCGACGGGTTCGCTCGGGCGCTGCTCGGCCCCGAGTGCGGCCCGGACGACGCGCGACGGGGCCGGGCCCTCACCGTCTGGCTCCTGGAGCAGGCCGCCCTGGCCGGGCACACCGCCCTGGAGATGCCGGCGCTTCTCGCGGCCCTGGCGCAGCGTGGCGTGCCGGAGCCCGACAGCGCCGTGCAGGACGCGATCGCGGAAGGCGACGCGCTGGTCTTCCAGGACGCCCTGGAGGAGACCGGTGCGCCGGCCCGGGCAAAGCAGGACGACGCGAAGCAGGACGACTCGGAGGAGGACGGCTCTGAGGAGGAGGAACGCCCGGTCCGGGTGCTTGTCGGGCTCGAGCGGTACGCCCTCGCGGAGGAGAGCCTGGCCGACGGTCTGGCCCGGCTGGTCAACTCGGCACCCAAGCAGGACGGTTCGGCCGAGGAGTGGGAGCGGCTCGCCACCGCGGCCCAGGGGTCGGCGGGTGAGCTGCTCCGCGCGGTCGCCGGTCATGGCCTGGTCCTGCACACCGGCGGGGAGGCGTCCCTGGCCGAACCGGCCGCGCTGCTGACCGCAGCGCACTCCCTCGGGCTGCGCGCCTGGGCGGCCGCCCATGGCCCGATCGGCCGGAACCGCTTCGCGGCTCTGCTGCGCTCCGGTCCGGAGGGCGCGGCGGACGAGGGTGCCGCGAACGAGGGCAGTTCCCCCGTCGCCACCGTCTCCGGGCTGCTCGCCGGCCTCGAAGGCCCCGGCCGGGACGCCGAGGGTGCGCTGGATCTCGATCTGCTCGTCGTGCTCGACGCGCCGCAGCTGGACGTCGAGACGGCGGCGCTGCTGACGGAGTCGCTGCCCGACGGGGCGCGACTGGTGCTGGCCGGGGACCCAGCGGTGCTGTGGTCCGTGGGGCCGGGCCGGGTGTTCGCTGATCTGCTCGCGGCGCGGATCTGCCCGCAGGTCGCCTCGCGGCGGCCGGACCCGGGGCCGCTGGGCGAGCTGGTCTCGGGGATCGGCATCGGCGAGCTGAACCCGGTCGAGGCCCCCGGCAAGGAGGTCGTGATCGTGCCGGTACGGGACGCGGGCGAGGCGGTGCACCGGGCGGTGCAGCTCGTCGTCGACTCGGTGCCGCGGGCGATCGGCGTACCGGCCGAGGAGACGCAGGTGATCACACCTGGACACGGCGGCGCCGTCGGCACCCGCGCGCTCAACACGGCGTTGAAGGAGCGGCTCAACCCGGGCCCGGGCCGCTTCGGCGGCTTCGACCCCGGTGACCGGATCGTCCACTCCCCCGCGCCGGGCCGTGCGCTGCCGGGCCGCGTGGTGAAGGCGGACGCCGAGGGGCTCCACCTGTCGTGCGAGGGCGAGGACGTCGTCGTGCCGAAGGAGCGGGTGGAGCAGTCCGTACGGCATGGGTGGGCGCTGACCGCGCACCAGGCGGTGGGGAGCCGGTGGCCCGCGGTGGTCGTGGTGCTGCCCGGCGATGCCGCGCAGGCGCTCAGCCGGCCCTGGGTGTACACGGCGTTCGGGCGGGCCGACCGCCATCTGTCCGTGGTGCACGGCGTGGAACAGGCGTTGCCCAGGGCCGTGGCCGAGGTTGCGGCGAAGCCCCGGACGACCCGGCTTCCGGTGCTGCTCGCTCCGCAGGTCGAGGAAAGCTGACAACGGCGGTGGTCACAGGGACGGCCCTGTGAC
>NZ_JBSHKH010000204.1:0-9793 GCF_053643595.1 Streptomyces sp. NPDC055506
CCCCTGAAGGGACGGCAGCTGCACGGGCCTCAAGGGGCGCGGGGAACTGCGCGACCAGCCCTCACCGGCCCGCGCAAGGCATCAGTCCAGATAACCCCTCAGCTGGTCCGCGAAGGCGTGGTCCCGGAGCTTGTTCAAGGTCTTCGACTCGATCTGCCTTATCCGTTCCCTGGTCACTCCGAAGATGCGGCCGATCTCCTCCAGCGTGCGGGGGCGGCCGTCCGCCAGCCCGTAACGGAGCTGGACGACCTTCCGCTCCCGCTCCCCCAGGGTCGACAGGACCGCTTCCAGGTGCTCCCTGAGGAGGAGGAACGCCGCCGACTCCACAGGGCTGGTGGCGTCGCCGTCCTCTATGAGGTCGCCGAGGGCGACGTCGTCCTCCTCGCCCACGGGCGCGTGCAACGACACCGGCTCCTGGGCGAGGCGCAGCACCTCGCTGACCCGCTCCGGCGCCAGGTCCAGGTGCGCGGCGACCTCCTCCGGCGTGGGCTCGTACCCCCGTTCCTGGAGCATCCGCCGCTGCACCCGCACGACCCGGTTGATGAGCTCCACGACGTGGACGGGGACCCGGATGGTGCGGGCCTGGTCGGCCAGGGCTCGGGACATGGCCTGGCGGATCCACCAGGTGGCGTAGGTGGAGAACTTGTAGCCGCGGGCGTAGTCGAACTTCTCGACGGCCCGGATGAGGCCGAGGTTGCCCTCCTGGACGAGGTCGAGCATGGTCAGACCGCGCCCGACGTACCTCTTCGCCACGGACACGACGAGCCGCAGGTTCGCCTCGATGAGCCGGCGCTTGGCCATTCTGCCCATGACGACGAGCCGGTCGAGGTCCAGCGCCAACTGGCTGTCCAGGTCAGGCGTGTTGCTCAGCTTCTCCTCGGCGAACAGGCCGGCCTCGACACGGCGGGCGAGTTCGACCTCCTCGGCCGCGGTCAGCAGGGGGATGCGGCCGATCTCCCGCAGGTACTGGCGGAACAGGTCCGAGGAGGGACTGCCGCTCTCGGTACGGGCCGGCGGCCTCACGGCGGTTTCGGGAACCTCGGCCGTCTCGAGGGCCTCGGCGGGCGGCTCCTCCGGCTCCGGTTCCGTCTCTGGGTGGTGCACGACGAGGCTCTGCGCCGGAACCGCGGGCAGGGCGTCGTCCTCCGCGTCCGGCGCGGCGCCGGCGTCGGTCTGGGTGAGCGTCTGGGTCTGCACGGGGGCGACCTCCAGGATGATCGCTGCCAAGGTGGGCGGCAGCGGTACTTCGGGGGCGGAGTCGACGGCCTCGCCGCTTTCCGTCCCGTACGCGATGAGCGGAACCGCGGGGGTCTGGGACCCGTCGGTGACGGATCGGCCGCGCTCCGAGGACTCAGGCACCGCAACCCAGTGTGGGGGAAGACACATCGTCGCCACGAGGGGCGTGCGATGACTTTTTGCGTTCGGGACGTGACCGCGCGGTGACCCTCCCGGGAAACCCGGGTGCCCCCGCCGCCACTGATCTGGCACGATCCGCGGGTGTCCGCTTCTTTGTACGAAACGCATGTGACGGTCCGCTGCTCCGGCACCGGCGCGGCGGAACGGCTGGACCGGTGGGCGGCCGAGGCCGGTCTCAAGCTGACGCACATCGTGCTGGCCCGGGGCCGGATGCGCGACCAGCCGATGCTCACCCTGTCCGGTTCCGCGTCGTACGCCGAGGAGTCCCGGCGGGCCCGGGAGGTGACGGCGCGTCTGCGGGCGGACGGCTTCGAGCCTGTGCGCGTGAAGATCGAGTCGTCGCCGTGGGCGCCGGAGGTGCCGCGCCGGCCGCGCGCGGACGGACGGTACTTCGAGCACCATGTGAAGCTGCTGCTCGCCCCGGACACGGACCTCGCGGGCCTCGCCGCCCGGGTGCTGCCGCACGGCGCCCATCTGTCGTGGAACGCCCGGCGGGTGCGGGACGCCGCCCGGCACGAGCGGTTCGTGACCCAGCGGTGCCACGAGGTGGACGCGGAGGGCGCCGGGCTGGCGCTGGAGGGGCTGCTGTCGGCGCTCGCCGGGCTCGAAGTGCTCGATGTGGAGCGTGAGTTCGTGCTGCACGACAGCGATGTGTCGGTGGACGACGGATGGCTCGGGGAGCCGGTGGGGGTGTCGGGATGAATCAGTCGTGGCAGAACTTCGGCTGGAGGAACACGGAGATTCCCCGTGAGCCCCTGGACGACGCCACCCGCAGGGCCGCGCAGCTTCCGAAGTCGCTCCGGCCGGTGCCGGGGGACGACGTGGTGCAGCTCCCGGTCTTCGATCCGGCACTGAAGCAGTACCAGAACGCCTACCGCGCCACCGACCCGCGCTTCGCCGACCCGGCCCGGGGCGAGGCGTGGCGGGCGGCCCGCCGCCGGGCCCTGCACCTGGTGCTGGACGCGATCGCCGGCTCGGAGTGGGTGGACTCGCTGGTGCTGCGGGGCAGCGTGCTGATGTCGGTGTGGTTCGGGGACGCCGCCCGCGAGCCCGGGGATCTGGACTTCGTCGTCGTACCGCACACCTGGCGGATCGACGACGGGCGTACGGACCGGATGCTGACCGGGATCGCCGAGGCGGCGCAGGCGCTGGCCGACGCCCGGGGGCGGGAGGTCGGGGTCTCGGCGCGGGGCGCGGTGGTCGAGGACATCTGGACCTACGAGCGGGTCCCGGGGCGTCGGATGCTGCTGCCGTGGGGCTCGCCCGGGCTGCCGGGCGGGCACGTCCAGCTCGACTTCGTCTTCAACGAGCGGCTGCCCGAGGAGCCCGAGCCGGTCGAGCTGCCGGGCGGCGCGATCGTGCAGGCGGCGACGCCGGAGCTGTCGCTGGCGTGGAAGCTGATGTGGGTGATCAACGACATGCACGCGCAGGGCAAGGACCTGTACGACGCCGTGCTCCTGGCCGAGCGGCATCCGCTGCGCCGCGAGCTGCTGCACGAGGTGTTCCGGCTGTCGGGCGAGTGGCCGTACCCGTACCGCGAGGAGATCCTTCTGGCGGACGTGGTGGAGGCGGTCGGGTACGTGGAGTGGAACCACTTCGTCAAGGAGTATCCGCGGTTCCGGAACGACGAGCGGGCGTTCGCCGACCGGTTGGTGCGGGCCGTGACCCCGACGTTCGCGGGGGCCGGGGCCTGATCCGGTCTACAGCGCGGCGGCGCCGTGTTCGCGCAGGGTCTGGTCGTACTGCTGGAGGACCCAGAGCTCGTTCTGTACGGCGGCGAGCTGGGCGGGGTCGCCTTGGCTGCCGAGGCGGGTGAGCTGGCTGGTGATGTCCCGGATGCGGCGTTCGACGGCGCGGCGGCGGACGGTGACCAGCTGGGCGCCGGCGTACACCTCGTCGACGCCCTTCACGCCCTTGTGGAGCATGATCGCCTCGACGGCCAGTTCCGTGACCATCGCGCGGACCGCGTCGTCGGGGGCGGCCTCGCGGACCTTGACCAGGTAGTCCTGGGGGTCCTCGACGCCCAGTTCGGCGCCGCCCGCGTCCAGGATGGCCATGCGAACGGCGGCGTAGGGCGGGGCGGTGAACTCGTCGGCTCCGTAGGCATCGAAGGCCGGGGAGACGAGTTCCGGGCGCTGGAGGGCCAGCTTGAGGAGTTCGCGTTCGGTGGCGAAGACCGGGTTGCGGAGGTTGAGGGCCGGGCCGCGGAGGGCGGTGGGCGGCTGGGCCGAGGCGTACTGCTGGGACCCCTGCTGGTGGCGGTCCGGGGCCGGGCCCTTGCCGCCGCGGTCGCGGGCCCAGCGGGCCAGCTGGGCCACACGCTTGACCACGAACTGGGTGTCGAGGATGCCGAGCATGCCGGCGAGCTGGACGGCGACCTCGTGCTGGGCGCCGCTGTTCTTGATGCGAGCGACGATGGGCGCCGCCTCGTCCAGGGCGGCGGCGCGGCCCGCCGGGGTGTCGAGGTCGTAGCGTGCGACGATCTGGCGGAGGGCGAACTCGAAGAGCGGGGTGCGGGGTTCGACCAGGTCGGCCACGGCCTCGTCGCCCTTGGCGAGGCGCAGGTCGCAGGGGTCCATGCCGTCCGGGGCGATGGCGATGTACGTCTCGGCGGCGAACTTCTGGTCGTCCTCGAAGGCGCGCAGGGCCGCCTTCTGGCCGGCGGCGTCGCCGTCGAAGGTGAAGATGACGCGGGCCGAGCCGTTGTCCATGAGGAGCCGGCGGAGGATCTTGATGTGGTCGCCGCCGAAGGCGGTGCCGCAGGTGGCGATGGCCGTGGTGACGCCGGCCAGGTGGCAGGCCATGACGTCCGTGTAGCCCTCGACCACGACCGCGCGGCTGGACTTCGCGATGTCCTTCTTCGCCAGGTCGATGCCGTAGAGGACCTGGGACTTCTTGTAGATCGCCGTGTCGGGCGTGTTGAGGTACTTGGGGCCGTTGTCCGCCTCGTAGAGCTTGCGGGCGCCGAAGCCGACGACATCGCCGCCGATGTCGCGGATGGGCCACATCAGGCGGCCGCGGAAGCGGTCGATGGGGCCGCGGCGGCCTTCCTGGGAGAGCCCGGAGAGGAGCAGCTCCTTGTCGGTGAAGCCCTTGCCGCGCAGGAAGCGCGTGAGGTGGTCCCAGCCCTGGGGGCTGTAGCCGACGCCGAAGTGGACGGCGGCGGCCTGGTCGAAGCCGCGCTCGGCGAGGAAGACCCGGCCGGTGTCGGCCTCGGGGGACGTGGCGAGCTGTTCCGCGTACCAGTCCGCCGCGATCTTGTGGGCCTCGACCAGGCGGATCCGTTCGCCGCGCTGGTGGGAGGGGTTGTACCCGCCCTCCTCGTAGCGCAGGGTGACGCCCGCCTGGCCGGCCAGGCGCTCGACCGCCTCCGAGAAGGAGAGGTGGTCGATCTTCATCACGAACGTGATGGTGTCGCCGCCCTCCTGGCAGCCGAAGCAGTGGAACAGACCCTTACTGGGGCTGACCTGGAAGGACGGTGACTTCTCGTCGTGGAACGGGCAGAGACCCTTCAGGTTCCCGCCGCCCGCGTTGCGCAGCTGGAGGTACTCGGACACCACGGCGTCGATCGGGACCGCGTCCCGTACCGCCTTCACGTCCTCGTCGTTGATCCGTCCAGCCACGCGTGAATTCTACGGTGGCCCGCCGACAGTCCTGACAGCGCTGACGGCTATGGGGCGAGACTGTCCAGCGGCACGTGCGGGTCCGCCAGCGACTCCGGGTTCACCTGGGCCTTGCCGCGGATCAGGTGCTGGATCTTGTCTGTGACGTCCCACACGTTGACGTTCATCCCGGCCAGGACGCGCCCCTCCTTCAGCCAGAAGGCGATGAACTCGCGCTTGCCCGCGTCGCCCCGGATCACCACCTGGTCGTAGCTGCCCGCGGGTGCCCAGCCGGAGTACTCCATGCCCAGGTCGTACTGGTCGGAGAAGAAGTAGGGCACGCGGTCGTACGTCACGTCGTGGTCGAGCATCGTGCGCGCGGCGGCCGGTCCGCCGTTCAGCGCGTTGGCCCAGTGCTCCACCCGGAGCCTGGTCTCGAAGAGGGCGTGGTGGAAGGAGGCCACGTCGCCGGCCGCGTAGATGTCCGGGTCGGAGGTGCGCAGCCGCTCGTCGACGACGACTCCGCCGCCATGGGCCCGGTCGGCGATCTCCAGGCCGGCAGCCTCCGCGAGGTGGGTGCGGGGGGCCGCGCCGATCGCTGCCAGGACGTCGTGCGCCGGGTGCTCCTCGCCGTCGTCGGTGCGGGCCGCGAGGACCATGCCGTCCTGGCCGACGATCTCGGTGAGCCGGGCGCCGAAGTGGAAGCGGACGCCGCGCTCGCGGTGCAGGTCGGCGAAGAGCCCGCCGAGTTCCGGGCCCAGGACGCCGTGCAGCGGGGTCGGCCCGCGCTCGATGACCGTGACCTCGGCGCCGTACTCGCGGGCCGCCGCCGCGACCTCCAGGCCGATCCAGCCGGCGCCCGCGATCACCAGGTGGCCGTTGTCGCGGCCCAGGTTGGTCAGGACGTGCTTGAGCCGCTCGGCGTGGGCGAGGCGGCGCAGGTGGTGCACGCCCGCCAGGTCCGTGCCCGGGATGTCGAGGCGGCGGGGCTCGGCGCCGGTCGCCAGGAGCAGCTTGTCGTAGCGGACGACGGTGCCGTCCTCGCCGAAGCGGACCGTCTTGGCCTTGCGGTCGATCGCGTCGACGGTCTGGCCCAGGTGCAGCTCGATGTCGTTGCGCGCGTACCAGGCGGGCTCGTGCACGAAGACGCTGTCGCGCTCCTCCTTGCCGAGGAGGTAGCCCTTGGACAGGGGCGGGCGCTCGTAGGGGTGGTCACGCTCGTCGCAGATCAGTATCACGCGGCCGGTGAAGCCCTCCGTGCGGAGCGTCTCGGCTGCCTTGGCGCCTGCCAGTCCGCCTCCGACGATGACGAATGTCTGATCCGCGTCGACCACTTGATGCCTCCTCGTTGCGATGTCGCCACTTGCGAGCGTCCCGCACGGAGCGTGATGCGGGAAGAGGGAGTGACCCGATCAGGCCACGGAGGGTCACATTCGGGGGTGCTCAGGTCCCGAGCGTCGCGTCAGTCTCATGCCTGCCCCGTCAGCCGGGCGTGAAGCGAACGGGCCGACGTGTCGGTGAGGGAGGCGATCTGGTCGACGATCACCCGCTTGCGGGCACGGTCGTCCGGGGCCTGGTCGAACAGGGCGCGGAACTGCGGGTCCAGGCCGTCCGGGGCGCGGGCGGTGAGCGCCTCGGCCAGTTCGGCCACGACGATCCGCTGGTCGGCGCGCAGGCGTTCCTGCTCGGCGCGCTGCATGACGTAGAGGTCGGCGACGGCCTTGAGGACGGCGCACTCCATACGGGCCTGGCGCGGCACGACCAGCTCGGCCGCGTACCGGGTGAGCCGTCCGCTCCCGTACGCGGCGCGGGTCGCGGCCTCGGCGGCCAGGCAGAAGCGGCCGATGAGCTGGCTGGTGGCGTCCTTCAGCCGGGCCTGGGCCACGGCGGTGCCGTCGTAGCCGTGCGGCCACCACTCCTGGGCGAGGAGCCCGTCCAGGGCCTCGGCCAGCTCCGCGGGATCGGTGTCGGACGGTACGTAGCGGCCGCGGGCGACCTCGAAGACGTCCTGGCGTTCGGGGTCGGCGTGCAGGCAGTTCGGGTCGATGTGGCCGGCGTGCAGGCCGTCCTCCACGTCGTGCACCGAGTAGGCCACGTCGTCGGACCAGTCCATGACCTGCGCCTCGAAGCAGGTGCGGGTGCCGGGGGCGTCCTTGCGGAGCCAGTCGAAGACGGGGCGGTCGTCCTCGTAGACGCCGAACTTCGGGGAGTCCGGGTCGGTGGGGTGGGCGCCTCGGGGCCAGGGGTACTTGGTGGCGGCGTCCAGGGTGGCGCGGGTGAGGTTGAGGCCGACGGAGCCGTCCGGGGTGAACCGTTTGGGCTCGATGCGGGTGAGGAGTCTGAGGGACTGGGCGTTGCCCTCGAAGCCGCCGCAGTCGGCCGCGAACTCGTTGAGGGCCTGTTCGCCGTTGTGGCCGAAGGGCGGGTGGCCCAGGTCGTGGGAGAGGCAGGCCGCTTCCACGAGGTCCGGGTCGCAGCCGAGGGCCGCGCCCAGCTCCCGGCCGACCTGGGCGCATTCGAGGGAGTGGGTGAGGCGGGTGCGGGGGCTGGCGTCCCAGGCGGGGCCCATGGTGCCGGGCGTTACCACTTGGGTTTTGCCGGCGAGTCTTCTCAGGGCGGCGCTGTGGAGGACTCGGGCGCGGTCGCGTTGGAAGGCGGTGCGGCCGGGGCGTTTGTCTGGTTCTTGGGCCCAGCGGTCGACTGACGTCGGGTCGTAGGCGGGGGGGTGTTGTGCGGTGCCGTCCATGTCTCGACAGTAAGCGCGTCTGCGTGTGCCGGGCTCTGTTTTCGGGCGTGTGCGGGTTCTGTTTGGGCTGGTCGCGCAGTTCCCCGCGCCCCTGAGGGGACCGCACCACCCCGCGTTCTAAGCCGAAGCCAATTGGGGCACGACAGGCGCCGTCGCCAGTGCCTCGTCGTAGCGGTGGAGGAGGAGCTGGGCCATCGCCGGGTGGGTGCCGAGGGGGGACGCCGCTATCCAGGGGGCCGACTGGGTGCACTCCGTGGCGAAGCGGCCGGGGGCGGTGAAGTAGGAGGCCAGGGCTATGTGGGGGCGGCCCCTGGCCGCGAGGGTGCGGACGGCCGACTTGACCGTGGGGGTCGCGGCCGAGGCGTAGGCGGGGAGGACGGGGACGCCCAGGCGGGCCGCCAGGAGGTGGGCCGTGCGGGCGGTGTCCCGCTTCGCGTCCGGGTCGCGGGAGCCTGCCGCCGCCAGGACGACCGCGCTCCTGCTGCGGGGGGTCCGGCCCCAGCCAGCCTCCGCCAGGCGGGACTCGAGGGCGTCCACCAGCAGGGGGTGCGGGCCCAGGGGGGCGGCCACTCGGGTGCGGGCCCGGGCGGCCTCGGCCATCTCGGGGATGTCCCGCTTGACGTGGTAGCCGCGGCTGAGGAGGAGGGGGACCAGGACCGCTTCCGTGTCCCCGAGGGCGGCGAGCGTGTCGGGGAGCAGGGGGGCGTTCAGTTCGATGTGCCCGAGGTGCACCGGCAGGCCGGGGCGCAGCGCGCGGACCCGGTCGAGGAGGGCGCGGACCGTGCTCAGCGCGCGCGGGTCGCGGCTGCCGTGCGCCACGACGACGAGGGCGGGCGGGACCGGGCGGCGGGCCGCGGTCGGCGGGACGAGGCTGAGCTGGCTGGGCATGTACCGATGGTCGCGGCACCACGTTGCCTCCCCGTTGCGTGGGGGTCACGGGTGTTTTCCAGCGGTTCACCATCGGGGACATGGCCGGTGTGAGCACCCTTGACCTGGGGGTTCGGGGTTTCGCGTGAAGCTGGTCACCTGCCCTGCGGTGAACCGGACGGGCCGATCGGGCGTCCTCGAAGGTCAGACCGACCTGGGGAGGGACCTGTCCGATGCGTGTTCCGGAGTTCCGCAGACCGAGGCTGCCGCGTACCCGCCGGGGGCAGCGGCGGCTGGTGCAGGCTGTGATGGCCGGGTGCGTGCTCGGGCTGCTCCCGGCGACCTGGATGTACACGGTGGCGGGTGACCGGCTGCGGACGGCGGCGGACGTGCCGCGCACCGATGTGGCCGTGGTGTTCGGGGCGGGGCTGTGGGACGGGGAGCCCTCGCCGTACCTCGCGCACCGGCTGGACGCGGCGGCGGAGCTGTACCGGAAGGGGCGGGTGAAGGTGGTGCTCGTCACCGGGGACAACAGCCGCGAGGACTACGACGAGCCGGACGCGATGCGTGTGTATCTGACGCGGCACGGGGTGCCCGACGGGCGGATCGTCAGCGACTACGCCGGGTTCGACACGTGGGACTCCTGCGTGCGCGCGAAGAAGATCTTCGGCGTGGACGAGGCCGTGCTGATCAGCCAGGGCTTCCACATCCGGCGGGCGGTGGCGCTCTGCGGGACGGCGGGGGTCGAGTCGTACGGGGTCGGGGTGGACGCGGTGCACGACGCGACCTGGTACTACGGCGGTGCCCGGGAGATCTTCGCCGCCGGGAAGGCGGCGCTGGACGCGGCGTTCCGGCCGGATCCGCGGTTCCTCGGGCCTCAAGAGCCGGGCGTGGAGCGGGCGTTGGCCACGGCCGAATGGCCTGTCGGATGAATCAGGACGTTCTGCCGGAGCGGGTTTGACGCGCACATTTCACCCCAGAGCGTGAAATACCCATTGGACGCTCTCCGTGTTCATGCGACCACGCTTAGTGTTTTCGCCGTGCGGCGGCGGATCGGGCCGCCGCCGCGAACTGGGGGAAAGGACATCTGATGACTCGACTTCGCACCGCGCTGGTGATGGCTGCCGCGAGCGCGCTGCTGGCCGTGCCGGCCGCCATGGGG
>NZ_JBSHKH010000205.1:0-9770 GCF_053643595.1 Streptomyces sp. NPDC055506
CGCGACGTTCCGAGGACGGACACCCCCCGGCGCGGCCCCGACCCACCACCCGGCACTCGGCGCTACGTGCACCACCACAGGAAGCGGTTGCACGTCTTCGTCGGGGACGGTTCCGGCGTCGGCGCCGGGGTCGTCGGATCCGCGGTTCGGGTCGGGGTCGGGGGTGGAGGGGCGGCCGTGGGGGCCGCGGGCGGGCGGCTCGAGGAGGGTTCGGCCGTGGGAGTCCGGGTCGGCTCGTCGTCCTTGGACTTCTCGTCCTTCGGGGACTTGGAAGCCGACGGGGAGTCAGACACCTCTGGGGAAGGGGACCTCGACACCCCCTCGACCTCGGCCTTGTCGCCCGCAGGGCGGACCGTCTCGCCCGCCTCCGCCGACTCCCCCTCGGCCTCCGCCGGCTTCGACGTCGACTTCGGCGCGTCCATGCCCAGTTCGGCGAGGCTCAGCCCACCCGCCGCCAGCACGAACCCGGCCGCGATGAACAGGGTCCGACGCCGCCGCCGACGGTGCGCGGCCGCCTTCCGGTCCCGCCGACTCGCCCCACCACCGGGCCCATCGGCGACCGGCCCGCGTCCACGCCGCCGAGCAGCACGCCCCACGGGCTCATCGTCGCCTTCGGAGTCGTCGTAGCCGTCGCGGTCATCGCGCTCACCGCCAGACCCGCCCGCCCCGACAGACTCGCCCGAGTCATCCTGATCGCCGTACTCACGCTCACGCCAGCGCAGCGCATCCGCCGAGGTGCCACACCCCGGGCAGGCCAGCGCGCCGTTGAGGTGCCGTCGGCACGGGTCGCAGTAGTCCATGACGCGGGAAGGTTAAGTTCCGCGCCGGTAACGTTCCTAGATCCAGCTGTGAAGGTTCTGTACGGACACGCCTCACCCATGGTTTCGAAACTGTCGAAACCGTTATGCGCGCGACCCATTGACACCCCGACCGCCGCGTCCTTACTGTCACGCCAGCATTTCGAACGTGTGCCGAAATCTCGAACACGTCGAACTGGCTGAATGAACTGAATGACTGACGGAACTGAGCCGACGAAGCTGCGAGGGACAACCGCCGTGCGCATCACCGGAATCAGCACACACGTGGTCGGGACGCCGTGGCGCAACCTGACCTACGTCCAGGTGCACACCGACGAGGGGATCACCGGAGTCGGCGAGACCCGGATGCTGGGACACACCGACGCCCTTCTCGGTTACCTGAGGGAGGCCGAGGCCAACCACATTCTCGGCTCCGACCCCTTCGCTGTCGAGGACCTCGTCAAGCGCATGAAGTACGGCGACTACGGCCGTGCGGGCGAGATCGTGATGTCCGGTATCGCCGTGATCGAGATGGCCTGCTGGGACATCAAGGGCAAGGCCCTCGGCGTCCCCGTCTGGCAGCTGCTGGGCGGCAAGGTCACCGACAAGGTCAAGGCGTACGCCAACGGCTGGTACACCACGGAGCGGACACCCGAGGCGTACCACAAGGCCGCCCAGGGCGTGATGGAGCGCGGCTACCGCGCCCTCAAGATCGACCCCTTCGGCACGGGCCACTTCGAGCTGGACCACCAGCAGACCCTGTACGCCGTCTCCCTGATCGAGGCCGTCCGGGACGCCATCGGCCCCGAGGCCGAGCTGATGCTGGAGATGCACGGCCGCTTCTCCCCCGCCACAGCCGTACGCCTGGCCAAGGAGCTTGCACCCTTCAACCCGGCGTGGCTGGAGGAGCCGGTCCCGCCGGAGAACCTCAAGGCGCTGGAGAAGGTCGCCGCCAAGGTCGACATGCCGGTCGCGACCGGTGAGCGCATCCACGACCGGATCGAGTTCCGCGAGCTGTTCGAGAGCCAGGCCGTCGACATCATCCAGCCGGACGTCGGCCATATCGGTGGAATCTGGGAGACCCGGAAGCTCGCGGCGACGGCCGAGACGCACTACATGCTGGTGGCCCCGCACAACGTCGGCGGCCCGGTGCTGACCGCCGCCTCCCTCCAGGTCGGCTTCACCTCGCCGAACTTCAAGATCCTGGAGCACTTCAACGACTTCGCGGACGCGGAGATCAAGAAGGTCGTCAAGGGCGCCCCGCAGGTGAACCCGGAGGACGGCTGCTTCCACCTCTCCGACGCCCCCGGACTGGGTGTCGAGCTGGACGTGGACGCCGCCGCCGAGTTCCCGCAGCAGCAGGCGCGCTTCGACCTCTGGGCGGAGGGCTGGGAGCAGCGCAAGCCCAAGGGCACGCAGTGACCGTCCGGCCCCCGGAAACCCGGAACCGGCAACCGAAACCTTCGAAAACCGGAGGACCGACGTGAGCACCGCGGTAGTCATCGACGCCCCGGGCGAGCACCGTCTCGTCCCGCACGAGCCCCGGCGGCCCGACGCCGGCGAGGCGCTGGTCCGTGTCCACGCGTCCGGCATCTGCGGCAGCGACCGCGAGGTCTACCAGGGCAACCGTCCCGAGGGCTATGTGCGCTACCCGCTGACGCCGGGCCACGAGTGGTCCGGGACCGTCGAGGCCGTGGGCGCCGGCGTGCCCGCGACCCTCGTCGGCCGCAAGGTCGTGGGCGAAGGGTTCCGCAACTGCCAGGTCTGCGACCGCTGCCACGCGGGCGACACGACGCTGTGCACGGCCGGTTACGAGGAGACCGGGTTCACCCAGCCGGGCGCGATGGCGACGACGCTGACGCTTCCCGCCCGTCTGCTCCACACCCTCCCCGACGACTGCGACCTCACCGCCGCGGCCCTCCTGGAGCCCGCCGCCTGTATCGCGGCCGCCGCGCTGAAGGCGAACGCGCGGCCCGGCGAGCGGGTCGCCGTGGTCGGCACCGGCACGCTCGGCATGTTCGCCGTGCAGTTCCTGAAGGCGAACTCGCCGGCCGAGCTGCTGGTCGTCGGCACCCGCCGGGACAGGGAGGCGCTGTCGCGGCAGTACGGCGCGACGGACTTCCGGACGAAGGACCAGGAACTCCCGGACGACATCGACGTGGTGATCGAGACGGCCGGGTCCGCGGACGCCGGCCGGATCTCGGCGGCCCTGCTCCGGCGGGGCGGCCGGCTGGTGCTGACCGGTATCCCGGCCCCGGGTGCCGACGGTCTCGACCCGACCGATCTCGTCGTGAAGCAGCTGGAGGTGCACACCGTCTTCGGTGCTCCGCCGGACGCCTGGGCGCACACGGTGCGGGTGTTCGCCGCCGGTCTGCTCGATCCGCTGCCGCTGGTGACGCACGAGCTGCCGCTCGCCGAGTTCTCGCAGGCCATCGAGCTGGTGGGAGCCGGCGATCCGAAGGTGGGCAAGGTGTTGCTCCGCCCGTAGACGTACGCCGGTACGGGGGCGACCTGACGGCTCCCGTACCGGCGTACCCCACCCACCGCACCTTGCCGTACCCAGAGCCGCGAACCTCGTCCGAAATATCGAACCGAAGGACTTTCCTGTGACCGACGCTCCCGCCACGGCAGCCCGCAGGCCCGGTGAGCAGGCGCTCGCCGACCTCGGTCTGAAGGCGCCCGCCCTCGACCCCGCCGACGCCTCGCCGCACTCCTTCCCCGGCGGCGGCCGCTGGCGCACCGAGATCCCCTCCTGCGAGGGTCCCGAGGCGCTGGCGGTGGTCCTGAAGGAGGCCTCGCGGCTGGACGTGCCGATCCACCGGATCAGCCAGGGCAGCGGTGTCTGGATGCTGACCGACGCCGAGATCACCGAGATGGTCGAGTCGACGGCCGAACGCGACATCGAGCTCTGCCTGTTCACCGGCCCGCGCGGCACCTGGGACATCGGCGGCTCGACCCGGACCGACTCGCGCGGCGGGGGCCTCAGAGCCCGCGGCCACGACGCCGTCGCCGGATGTGTCGAAGACGCCGTCCGGGCCACGGAGTTGGGCGTCAAGTGCCTGCTCGTCGCCGACGAGGGCGTGCTGTGGACCCTGCACCGGGCGCGCGCCGCCGGCATCATCCCGGCCGACACCACGCTGAAGGTCTCCGCGCTCATCGGACCGGTCAACCCGGCGGCGTACGCGGTCTACGAGCGTCTCGGCGCCGACTCGGTCAACGTACCCAGCGACCTGACGCTCGATCACCTCACCGAGATCCGCCGGGTGTCCGGCGCTCCCATGGACATGTACATCGAGGCCCCCGACGACCTCGGCGGCTACGTCCGGATGTACGAGGTCGCCGAACTCATCCGGCGCGGCGCCCCGTTGTACCTGAAGTTCGGCCTGTCGAAGGCGCCCGGGATCTACCCCTACGGGCACCACATGCGGGAGCTGACCCTGGCCACCGCCAAGGAACGCGTGCGACGCGGCCGGCTCGCCCTGGACCTCCTGGCCCGTCACGGGGCGGACGGCGACATGGCGCCGCTCGGCTCGCGACTGCCGGGCGATCTGCAACGGTTCGAAATCTCGGCATAACGTTCCGGAAACTCGGCTTCACAAAAGAAGACACAGCCGACCACAATCCGACACAACTCTTCTCGGTCTTTCCGGCACGACCACCCGGAGCGACTTCGCGCCCACCGGACCGAGCCCTGCACACAGATCAAGGATGATCATCATGCGCAACCGCAGAGCCGCTCTCGCCGCCATAGCCGGAGCCGCGTCCCTCGCCCTGACCCTGTCCGCGTGCGGCCAGAACAGCGAGGGGGGCAGCAAGGAGAGCGAAGGAGACGCCAAGGGAGGCACCATCGGCATCGCGATGCCGACCAAGTCCTCCGAGCGCTGGATCGCCGACGGCAACAACGTCGTCAAGGAGCTGGAGTCCAAGGGCTACAAGACCAAGCTGGTCTACGGCGAGGACGACCCGGACCAGCAGGTCTCCCAGGTCGAGAACCTGATCACGCAGGGCGTCAAGGCGCTGATCGTCGCCGCCATCGACAACAAGTCGATGAACAACGTGCTCCAGCAGGCCAAGGACGCGAACATCCCGGTCATCTCCTACGACCGCCTGATCCTCGGCACGCAGAACGTCGACTACTACGCCTCGTTCGACAACGAGAAGGTCGGCGAGCTCCAGGGCACCTACATCGTCGAGAAGCTCGGCCTGAAGGACGGCTCCAAGAAGGGCCCCTTCAACATCGAGCTGTTCGCCGGCTCCAACGACGACAACAACACCCGCTACTTCTTCGGCGGCGCGATGAAGGTCCTGCAGCCCTACATCGACAAGAAGCAGCTCGTCGTCCGCTCCAAGCAGACCAAGCTCAACCAGGTCACCACCCTGCGCTGGGACGGCGGCACCGCCCAGAAGCGCATGGACGACATCCTCACCTCGGCCTACAAGAGCGAGCGCGTCGACGCGGTCCTCTCGCCCTACGACGGCATCTCCATCGGCATCCTGTCGGCGCTGAAGTCCGACGACTACGGCTCCAAGGCCAAGCCGCTGCCGATCGTCACCGGCCAGGACGCCGAGGTCGCCTCGGTGAAGTCGATCATCGCCGGCCAGCAGTCGATGACCGTCTACAAGGACCTCCGCAAGCTCGCCAAGGTGTCCTCGAACATGGTCGACGCGCTGCTGAACGACAAGAAGCCCGAGGTCAACGACGAGAAGACCTACGACAACGGCTCGAAGGTCGTCCCGGCCTACCTGCTGGAGCCGGTCGCCGTCGACAAGAGCAACTACCAGAAGGAGCTCATCGACTCCGGCTACCTCAAGGAGAGCGACGTCAAGTAGTCCCCGCCACCGACCGACGATTCACCACTGATTGGAAGGCACGACCATGGCGGGACCCGTCCTGGAAATGCGCTCGATCGTCAAGACCTTTCCCGGCGTCAAGGCGCTGTCGGACGTCACGCTGACCGTCCGGCAGGGCGAGGTCCACGCCATCTGCGGGGAGAACGGCGCCGGCAAGTCGACCTTGATGAAGGTCCTCTCCGGCGTCCACCCGCACGGCACCTACGAGGGCGACATCCTCTTCGAGGGTGAGGTCTGCCAGTTCAAGGACATCCGGGCCAGCGAAGAACGCGGCATCGTGATCATCCACCAGGAACTGGCCCTGGTGCCCTACCTCTCCCTCGCGGAGAACATCTTCCTCGGCAACGAGCACGCCACCCGCGGGATCATCAGCTGGACCGAGACCCTGCGGCACGCCACCGAACTGCTGCGCCGGGTCGGTCTCTCCGACCACCCGGACACCCGCGTCGCCGACATCGGCGTGGGCAAGCAGCAGCTCGTGGAGATCGCCAAGGCCCTGTCGAAGAAGGTGAAGCTGCTCATCCTGGATGAGCCGACCGCCGCGCTGAACGACGAGGACAGCGGCAAACTCCTCGATCTCATCCTGGAGTTGAAGAAACAGGGCATCACCTCGATCATCATCTCCCACAAGCTCAACGAGATCCGCAAGGTCGCCGACTCGGTGACGATCATCCGCGACGGCCAGAGCATCGAGACCCTCGATGTGAAGGCCGCGGAGACCACCGAGGACCGGATCATCAGCGGCATGGTCGGCCGCGACCTGGAGCACCGCTTCCCCGAGCGGTCCCCGCACGAGCCCGAGGAGGGCGTGGCGCCCGCCCTGGAGATCCGGGACTGGACCGTGCACCACCCGATCGACCAGCAGCGCAAGGTCGTCGACGACGTGTCCCTCCAGGTGCGGCGGGGCGAGATCGTCGGCATCGCGGGCCTGATGGGCGCCGGCCGCACCGAACTCGCCATGAGCGTCTTCGGGCGGACGTACGGCCGGTACGCGGGCGGCACCGTCCTCAAGGACGGCACCGAGATCCGTACCAAGACCGTTCCCGAGGCGGTCAAGCACGGGATCGCGTACGTCACCGAGGACCGCAAGCACTACGGCCTCAACCTCATCGACACCATCAACCGGAACATCTCGCTGAGCGCCCTCGGCAAGGTCGCCAAGCGCGGTGTGGTCGACGAGCACGAGGAGCGGCAGGTCGCCGAGGGCTTCCGCAAGTCCATGAACATCAAGGCGCCGACCGTCTTCGAGCCGGTGGGCAAGCTCTCCGGCGGCAACCAGCAGAAGGTCGTCCTCAGCAAGTGGATCTTCTCGGGTCCGGACGTGCTGATCCTGGACGAGCCGACCCGCGGTATCGACGTCGGTGCCAAGTACGAGATCTACACGGTCATCGACCAGCTGGCCGCCCAGGGCAAGGCGGTCGTCTTCATCTCCTCCGAGCTGCCCGAACTGCTCGGCATGTGCGACCGCATCTACACGATGGCCGCGGGGCGGCTGACCGGTGAGTTCTCGAGGGCCGAGGCCTCCCAGGAATCGCTGATGCGGCAGATGACGAAGGACAAAGAGGTAACCCGATGAGCACGGACGTGACCGCCAAGACGCCGGCCCCGGCGCCGACCGGCAAGGGAGGGGAGGGCGCCGGCAACGGACTGCTGCAGCTGATGCTGGACGGTATGCGCCGCAACATGCGGCAGTACGGCATGCTGTTCGCCCTCGGCCTGATCGTGGTCCTGTTCGCCGTGTGGACCGACGGCGACCTGCTGCTGCCGCGCAACGTCTCCAACCTGGTGCTGCAGAACAGCTACATCCTGATCCTCGCGATCGGCATGATGCTGGTCATCATCGCGGGCCACATCGACCTGTCGGTCGGCTCGCTGACGGCGTTCGTCGGCTCGATGGCCGCCGTGTTCATGGTCAAACACGACATACCGTGGCTGCTCGCCGTGGTGCTGTGCCTGGCCGTGGGCGCGGTCGCGGGTGCCGTCCAGGGGTTCTTCATCGCGTACGGCGGCATACCGTCGTTCATCGTGACCCTGGCGGGCATGCTGATCTTCCGCGGTCTGACCGAGATCTTCCTGGAGGGGCAGACGCTCGGCCCGTTCCCGGAGGGCCTGCAGAAGGTCGCCAACGGCTTCCTGCCCGAGGTCGGCCCGAAGACCAACTACCACAACCTGACGCTGCTGCTGGGCTTCGCGATGATCGCCTTCGTGATCTTCCAGGAGGTCCGTGACCGCAGGCGGCAGCAGGAGTTCAACCTGGACGTCCCGCCCGCCAAGCTGTTCCTGCTGAAGCTGGTCGCGCTCGGCGCCGCCATCCTCACGCTGACGATGCTGCTGGCGAGCTACAAGGGCGCCCCGATCGTGCTGCTCATCCTGGGCGTGCTGCTCGTCGGCTTCGGCTACGTGATGCGCAACGCGATCGTCGGCCGCCACATCTACGCCATCGGCGGCAATCTGCCCGCGGCCAAGCTGTCGGGTGTGAAGGACAAGAAGGTCACCTTCCTGGTCTTCCTGAACATGGGCATGCTCGCGGCCCTGGCGGGTCTGGTCTTCGCCGCCCGCTTCAACGCGGCCTCTCCCAAGGCCGGCCTCAACTTCGAGCTGGAGGCGATCGCGGCCTCGTTCATCGGCGGTGCGTCGATGAGCGGCGGTGTCGGCACCGTGCTCGGCGCGATCATCGGTGGCCTGGTCCTGGGCGTGCTGAACAACGGTATGAACCTCGTCGGCATCGGCACCGACTGGCAGCAGGTCATCAAGGGCCTGGTCCTGCTGGCGGCGGTCGGGTTCGACGTGTGGAACAAGCGCAAGGTCGGTTCGTAAGTCAGATCGGGGCCCCACCGGGAAGGCGGGGCCCTCTCCTTATACGGGAGCCGCACGCATGGAACTGAACAGACGCACGGTCATCGCCGGAGCAGCGGCGGCGGGAATGGCCGCCACCACCCTCGGCGGCACGGCGCACGCCACGGGAGGCAGGAAGCCGGTGAAGACGCTCTTCGGCAAGCTCGCCGACGGCACCAAGATCTACAGCTGGGCCCTCGAGAACGGCGGCACCCGCCTGAAGGTCCTCTCCTACGGCGGCATCGTCCAGTCCCTGGAGATCCCCGACCGCCGCGGCCGCTACGCCAACGTCTCCGCGGGCTTCGACAACATCGAGGACTACGTCGCCAAGAGCCCGTACTTCGGCGCCCTGATCGGCCGCTACGGCAACCGCATCGGCAAGGGCCAGTTCACCCTCGACGGCAAGGACTACCAGCTCTCCGTCAACGACGGTGAGCAGAGCCTGCACGGCGGCGCCAAGGGCTTCGACAAGCGCGTGTGGGACGTCGAGCCGTTCACCAAGGGCTCGGACGTCGGTCTGCACCTGTACTACACGAGCGTCGACGGCGAGATGGGCTACCCGGGCACGCTCAAGGCGAAGGTGACGTACACGCTCACCCGGCAGGGCGACTGGCGCATCGACTACGAGGCCACCACCGACAAGGCCACCGTCGTCAACCTCACCAGCCACGTCTACTGGAACCTCGCCGGCGAGGGCAGCGGCACGATCGAGGACCACGAGCTCCAGATCGCCGCCTCCCGCTACACGCCCACCGACGCGGGCCTGATCCCCACGGGCGAGCTGGCCAAGGTCGCGGGCACGCCCTTCGACTTCGGCCGTGCCAAGCCGATCGGCCGGGACATCCGTGTCTCGCACCCCCAGCTGGTGACCGCCAAGGGCTTCGACCACAACTGGGTGCTCGACAAGGGCCTCACCGCCCGGCCCGAGCACGTCGCCACCCTGCGCGACCCCGCCTCCGGCCGCACCCTGAAGATCGCCACGAACGAGCCGGGCCTGCAGTTCTACTCCGGCAACTTCCTCGACGGCACGCTGACCGGCCCGTCCGGCCGCACCTACCGGCAGGGCGACGCGCTCTGCCTGGAGACGCAGCACTTCCCGGACTCGCCGAACAAGCCGAAGTTCCCGTCCACGGTGCTGCGGCCCGGGCAGACGTATCGCACGACGACGATCCACACGTTCGGCTGCTGAGCCTTCACAGGTTGGACACAAGTTCTGACCGGACTCCCAACGGTTGAACAGTGTCACCACAGTCTCCGTATGTAAGGGCGGCCCGCGCTCCCCCGCGC
>NZ_JBSHKH010000206.1:0-9708 GCF_053643595.1 Streptomyces sp. NPDC055506
GCGGAGGACGCGCCGCAGTCGGTGCCCGCACAGGGCGGCGACGGCGAGGGTGCCGAGCACGTGGCGACGGACGCGGAGCCGGCCGATGCCGGGGAGTCCCGCAGCCGCTCCGCGGCCGCGGAGCGCTCCGGCTCCGGGCGGCGCCAGGCGGCGCAGGAAGGTTCTGCCGCCGCGTCCGCGGGCGCGGCGTCCCGCAAGCGCGGACGGGCGGCCGCGCGCCGCCCCAGCGGCCGTGAGCGGCACGACGAGAAGATCACCGTGTACGTGTCCGCCGAGGAGCTCATGGACCTGGAGCACGCCCGTCTCGTGCTCCGCGGCGAGCACGGCCTGGCCGTCGACCGGGGCCGCATCGTCCGCGAGGCGGTCGCCGTGGTCCTCGCCGACCTGGAGACCCGCGGGGACGCCAGCATCCTCGTACGACGTCTGCGCGGGCGGTAACGGTAGCCTGCGGGGGCTATGACCTCGAACGCTTCCCCTCCACCCGCCGACGGCCCGAACGGCCGTCGGCGCGCGTTGGGACGGGGGCCGGGCGCCGGGCCCCTGCCGGGAGCTGAGCCGGTCGAGCCGGAGCCGCCTCCGGAGATGGCGTGGCCCGAGGCTGCACCGCCCGAGTCCCCGGCACCGGCTGAGCCGACAGTGGCGGAGGTCTTGGGGCCAGGGCCGGTGCCCGGGCGGGTGGAGGCCGTTGGGCCGGTGGAGGCTGAGGAGCCGAGGCCCGTTGAGCCGATGGAGGCCGTAGAGCCGAAGTGGGCCGTCGAGTCGGCGGAGGCTGTGGAGCCGATGCCGTCCGTCGAGCCGGTGGTGCCTGTTGAGCCAGTGGCGCCCGTCGAGCCGGTGGCGCCCCTAACGCCGGATGCAAGGCCTGAGAGCCCGGGTGACGCTGGTGACGGGGTCTTCAAGGTTCGGCTCGCCAACTTCGAAGGGCCCTTCGATCTGCTGCTGCAGTTGATCTCCCGGCACAAGCTGGACGTCACCGAGGTCGCGCTGTCGAAGGTCACCGACGAGTTCATGGCATACATCCGGGCGCTGGGGCCGGACTGGGATCTGGACGAGACGACCGAGTTCCTCGTCGTCGCGGCCACGTTGCTCGATCTGAAGGCGGCCCGGCTGCTGCCCGCCGCCGAGGTGGAGGACGAGGGCGACCTGGCGCTGCTCGAAGCCCGGGACCTGCTCTTCGCCCGGCTGCTCCAGTACCGCGCGTACAAGCGGATCGCGGACATCTTCAACGGACGGCTCGACGACGAGGCCCGGCGCTATCCCCGGACCGTCGGGCTCGAACCGCAGCACGCCGAGCTGCTGCCCGAGGTCGTCATCAGCATCGGGGCGGAAGGGTTCGCCAAGCTCGCCGTGAAGGCGATGCAGCCCAAGCCCCGGCCGCAGGTCTATGTCGACCACATCCACGCCCCGCTGGTCAGCGTGCAGGAGCAGGCCCAGATCGTCGTGGCCCGGCTCAGGGAGCTCGGCGAGGTCAGCTTCCGGGCGCTCATCGAGGACACCGACGACACACTCACCGTCGTGGCCCGCTTCCTCGCACTGCTGGAGCTGTACCGCGAGAAGGCGGTGGAGCTGGAGCAGGAGGCCGCGCTGGGCGAGCTGCTCGTGCGGTGGACCGGCGGGGACGGGGACGAGACACCGACCGTCACCGACGAGTTCGACCGGCCGCCCGAGCCGCCGAAGGAGGAGAAACAGGCGTGAGCGAAGAAATCAGCGAGCTCCCGGCCGGGCTGCGTACCGTCGCCGACCTCGACCTCAAGCCCGCTCTGGAGGCCGTCCTGATGGTCGTGGACGAGCCCGCGACCGAGGAACACCTCGCGAAGATCCTCGACCGGCCGCGCCGCCAGATCACGGACGCGCTGCGCGAGCTGGCCGACGAGTACACCGTCCAGGGGCGCGGTTTCGAACTGCGGTTCGTCGCGAACGGCTGGCGCTTCTACACCCGCGCCGAGTACGCGCCCGCCGTCGAGCGGTTCGTGCTGGACGGCCAGCAGGCCCGTCTCACCCAGGCCGCCCTGGAGACCCTGGCCGTCGTCGCGTACCGGCAGCCGGTCAGCCGCAGCCGGGTCTCGGCCGTGCGCGGAGTCAACTGCGACGGCGTCATGCGCACCCTCCTGCAACGGGGCCTGGTCGAGGAGGCGGGCACGGAACCCGAAACAGGTGCGATCCTGTACAGGACGACGAACTACTTCCTGGAGCGGATGGGCCTGCGCGGTCTGGACGAGCTCCCGGAGCTCGCGCCCTTCCTCCCCGAGGCGGAGGCGATCGAGGCCGAGACCCAGGAGGGCGTACCGTCGTTCGACCCGGACGCGCCTGATGACGACGTGCCGGGCCGCCCGGTCACCCCGGGTACCGACGACGAAGACGACCAGACGGAAATTTGATGCGAAGCAGCAGCGGCAGGAACAGCAGCGGAAACAACGGCGGGAGCCGTGGTGGCAACAGCGGCGGCCGCGGCGGAAGTGGTGGTGGTCGCGGCAACTTCCGCGGCGCCGGCAACAACCGCGACGACAAGCAGGGCAGCGGCCGTCCGAAGAAGCCGCGCCCGGAGGAGCGGCGCTACGACGTGGGCCCCGGGGCGACGAAGGACGGCCCCAAGGCCGGGCGTGGCGGTGCCGCGCGCGGCGGCGCCAAGGGCGGTCCCAAGCAGCCCCAGCAGCGTGGGCGTACGGCCCCGGCGCGCCCCCGCGAGTACGAGGCGCAGATCGAGGAGCGCAACCGCGACCGGTACGCCGGCAAGAAGGACGTCAAGCTGCCCAAGACCTTCCCGGGCGCCGAGCAGGAGGGCGAGCGGCTCCAGAAGGTCCTCGCGCGCGCGGGCTTCGGCTCCCGGCGCGCCTGCGAGGAGCTGATCGAGGAGGCCCGGGTCGAGATCAACGGCGAGATCGTCCTGGAGCAGGGGCGGCGGGTCGACCCGGAGAAGGACGAGATCAAGGTCGACGGGCTGACCGTCGCCACGCAGAGCTACCAGTTCTTCTCGCTGAACAAGCCCGCCGGTGTCGTGTCGACGATGGAGGACCCGGAGGGCCGGCAGTGCCTCGGTGACTACGTCACCAACCGCGAGACCCGGCTCTTCCACGTCGGCCGGCTCGACACCGAGACCGAGGGCGTCATCCTGCTCACCAACCACGGCGAGCTGGCCCACCGGCTGACCCACCCGAAGTACGGCGTGAAGAAGACCTACCTCGCGCACATCGTCGGCCCCATCCCGCGCGATCTGGGCAAG
The DNA here is from genome assembly GCF_053643595.1 of Streptomyces sp. NPDC055506. Taxonomy (NCBI): domain Bacteria; kingdom Bacillati; phylum Actinomycetota; class Actinomycetes; order Kitasatosporales; family Streptomycetaceae; genus Streptomyces; species Streptomyces sp. NPDC055506. The sequence goes on from NZ_JBSHKH010000206.1 coordinate 3,221, forward strand.
CAGCTCAAGGACGGCATCCAGCTGGAGGACGGCTACGCGCGCGCGGACCACTTCCGGGTCGTCCAGCAGACCGGCAAGAACTACCTCGTCGAGGTCACCCTCCACGAGGGCCGCAAGCACATCGTGCGCCGGATGCTCGCGGAGGCCGGCTTCCCGGTCGACAAGCTGGTCCGGGTCGCCTTCGGGCCGATCACCCTGGGCGACCAGAAGTCGGGCTGGCTGCGGCGGTTGTCCAACACGGAGGTGGGGATGCTGATGCAGGAAGTCGATCTCTAGGCACAGCGCCGATCTCCCCGTGCTTTTGTGTTCCCCGTGCCCTCAAGGGCGCGGGGAACTGTTCGTGACCGGCCGGAAGGACACCCCGCATGACCCTCCTCGTCCACAAGCAAGCCGCCACCGGGGCGCTCACCGGCCTGGCCCTGGGGGACGCGCTGGGGTATCCGACCGAGTTCAGCGGCGTGCCGGCCATCCTCGACAGATTCGGCCCCTGGCGGCAGCTGGAGCTGCCGACGCCGGCGATCGTCAGCGACGACACGCAGATGACGCTGGCGCTCGGGTGGGGCATACGGACGGCGATGGACCGTGGTGTGCTCGGGCCCGACGGGATGGCCGAGTCGGTGCGGCGGGAGTTCATCGCCTGGAACCGTTCCCCGGAGAACAACCGTGCCCCCGGCAACACCTGTCTGCGGGCCTGTGCCCTGCTGGAGCGCGATGACCGGCCCTGGCAGGACGCCAGCCAGATCCACTCCAAGGGCTGTGGCGCCAACATGCGCGTCGCCCCCCTGGGGCTGATCGTGGGTCTGAGCGACGAACAGCGCGCGGGAGCCGCCCAGTTGCAGTCCGCCCTCACCCACGGGCATCCCACCGCGCTCGCCGCGTCCGACCTCACCGCACACGCCGTACGGCTGCTCGCACAGGGCGCCGAGCCGGCCGGGCTGATCGGCCTGCTCCGTTCGTACGCCCTGGAGAACCGCAGCCACTACCACGAGCGCTGGCTCGGCGATCTGTGGCGCCGGGCCCAGGACCCGAGCCCCGAGCAGTTCATCGCGCGCGGCTGGGACGAGTGCCTGGAAATCCTCGACCGTCTTGGGCACGCCGTGCGCACCGTCTCGCCCGAGGACGACCCGTGCCTGGCCACAGGGGAGGGCTGGATCGCCGAGGAGGCTCTGGCGACCGGGCTGCTGTGTTTCCTGCTCTTCGCCGACGAACCGGTGACGGCCCTGCGGCGCGCCGCCTGCACCGCCGGCGACTCGGACTCGATCGCGTGCCTGGCGGGCGCCTTCGCCGGCGCGTATCTGGGCGCGGAGGCCTGGCCGACCGAGTGGGCCGACCGCGTCGAGCACCGGAGCGACCTGCTCACGCTCGGGGCGCTCTGGGACGCGTGAGGGTCAGGTGAGGCGGACCGAGTTTCCCTCCACGGTGATCTGCTCCGCGGGCAGGGCGCGGGTCGCCGGGCCATGGGCCACCGCGCCGTCGGCGATGCGGAACTTGCTGCCGTGGCAGGGACAGTTGATCGTGCCGTCGGAGACCGTCGACACCAGGCAGCGCTGATGGGTGCAGATGGCCGAGAAGGCCTTGAACTGACCCTGCTCCGGCTGGGTCACCACGACCTCCTCGTCCTTGAAGATCTTGCCGCCGCCGACCGGGATCTCGTCGGTGGAGGCCAGCTCCTGGCCGGCGGGGGCGCCCGTCGTCTCCTTGTCGGTGGGGGAGACCGTCGACGTGGAGCCGTTGTCGCCGCCGCCCCCTCCGCAGGCCGCGACCAGTGCCACCGCTCCTGTCGCGCCCGTGGCGAGGAGAACCGTCCGGCGAGTGGTGTCGTACGTCATGTCGTCACTCCGGAAGTACCAATAAGGGAGAAAAGGGACTTTTCTGAATCTTGGCACTGAAAATACCCAAGGAATAGTAATTCCGGTGTCTCATCGGGCGGGCGCCGCGTATCCGGTTCGCGCGGGCTGACTAGGCTGGACGGACGTAGAGCGACACCCACGTCAGCAAGGAGCAGCGCCGTGGCGGTACGAGCGGTCCGGGGGGCCGTCCAACTCGAGAGGGACGAGGCCGGGCACATGGACGAGCAGGTCGGAGCCCTGCTCACGGCGATCCTGGAGCGCAACGAACTCGCGGCCGACGACCTGATCAGCATCTGGTTCACGGCCACGCCCGACCTGCACAGCGATTTCCCGGCGGCCGCCGCCCGCAAGCTCGGCATCGTGGACGTACCGCTGATCTGCGCCCAGGAACTCGACATCGAGGGCGCCATGCCGCGCGTCGTCCGGGTCCTCGCGCACATCGAGTCCGACCGGCCCCGGGCCGGTATCGCCCACGTCTACCTCGGCGCCGCGGCCGCCCTGCGCAAGGACATCGCCCAGTGAGAACCGCACTCGTCATCGGCACCGGCCTCATCGGCACGTCCGCCGGCCTGGCCCTGTCCCAGCGGGGCGTCACCGTCCACCTCGCCGACCCGAACCCGGAGCAGGCCCGCACGGCGGCCGCCCTCGGCGCCGGCACGGACGAGGCACCGGACGGGCCCGTCGACCTCGCGATCGTCGCCGCCCCGCCCGCACACGTGGCCGACGTGCTCGCCGACGCCATGCTCCGCGGTGCGGCGCGCGGCTACCTGGACGTCGCCAGCGTCAAGGGCGGGCCCCGCCGCGAGCTGGAGGCACGCGGCCTCGACCTGAACGCCTACATCGGCACACACCCCATGTCGGGCCGGGAGAAGTCCGGCCCGCTGGCCGCGACCGGCGACCTCTTCGAGGGCCGCCCTTGGGTGCTGACCCCGACCCGGGACACCGACACCGAGGTGCTGAACCTCGCCCTGGAACTGGTCTCGCACTGCCGTGCCGTGCCGGTGGTGATGGACGCCGACGCCCACGACCGTGCCGTCGCCCTCGTCTCCCACATGCCCCACCTGGTCTCCAGCCTGGTCGCCGCGCGTCTGGAGAACGCCGAAGAGGCCGCCGTACGGCTGTGCGGGCAGGGCATCCGGGACGTGACGCGGATCGCCGCCTCCGACCCCCGGATGTGGATCGACATCCTCTCCGCCAACCCCGGGCCGGTCGCCGACCTGCTCACGGACGTCGCCGGCGACCTGGAGGAGACCGTGCGGGCCCTGCGCGCCCTGCAGTCCACCGACGACCACAAGCGCCGCGAGGGCAGCACCGGCATCGAGGACGTCCTGCGGCGCGGCAACGCGGGGCAGATCCGCGTCCCCGGCAAGCACGGGTCCGCCCCGCGGGTCTACGAGGTCGTGGTGGTGCTCATCGACGACCAGCCGGGACAGCTGGCCCGGATCTTCGCGGACGCGGGCATGGCCGGCGTCAACATCGAGGACGTACGGATCGAGCACGCGACGGGGCAGCAGGCCGGCCTGGTGCAGCTGATGGTCGAACCGAAGGCGGCACCCGTGCTGAGCGCCGCACTGCGCGAGCGGGGCTGGGCCATTCGGCAGTAGGGCATCCTGGAACAGGGCCGGCCGACGCGCGGCCGGACGAGTGACCCGCACCCAGTAACCTTGTGCGGGGCAGTCGCGCCCTCACCCCCGCCAGCCCGGTCCAGGAAGGTCCCCACTGTGGAAAGCCCCACGCCCGTGATTGTCGCCATCGACGGCCCCTCCGGCACGGGCAAGTCGAGCACCTCCAAGGCTGTGGCGGCGCAGCTCGGGCTGAGCTACCTGGACACCGGCGCCCAGTACCGGGCGATCACCTGGTGGATGGTGAGCAACGGCATCGACATCGACGACCCCGCCGAGATCGCCGCCGCGGCCGGCAAGCCGGAGATCGTCTCCGGCACCGACCCGCTGGGCCCGACCATCACCGTCGACGGCGTCGACGTGGCCGGCCCGATCCGCACCCAGGAGGTCACCTCCAAGGTCAGCGCGGTCAGCGCGGTCTCCGAAGTGCGGGCCCGGATCACGGAGCTGCAGCGCACGATCGCGGCCTCCGCGGAGAAGGGCATCGTGGTCGAGGGCCGCGACATCGGCACCACCGTGCTGCCCGACGCCGACCTGAAGATCTTCCTCACCGCCTCCCCGGAGGCGCGTGCCGCCCGCCGCAGCGGCGAGCTGAAGGGCTCCGACGTCCACTCCACCCGCGAGGCCCTGATCAAGCGGGACGCGGCCGACTCCAGCCGCAAGACCTCGCCGCTCGCCAAGGCGGGCGACGCGGTCGAGGTGGACACCACCGAGCTCACGCTGGCCCAGGTCATCGAGTGTGTCGTCACCCTCGTCGAGGAGAAGCGGGCCGGGAAGTGACCGAGCTGCCTTCGGTACGGGGCGCCGAGGTCGGGCGGCGCATCGGCGTCGGCCTGATGTACGGCTTCTGGAAGCCGCGCGTACTCGGCGCCTGGCGGGTGCCGACGAACGGCCCGGTAATCCTCGCGGTCAACCACTCCCACAACATCGACGGCCCGATGGTCATGGGCGTGGCGCCCCGGCCGACGCACTTCCTGATCAAGAAGGAGGCGTTCATCGGGCCGCTGGACCCCTTCCTGCTCGGCATCGGGCAGGTGAAGGTGGACCGCGACACCACCGACCGGACGGCGATCACCCAGGCGCTCGGCATCCTGGAGAGCGGCGGCGTGCTCGGCATCTTCCCCGAGGGCACCCGGGGCGAGGGCGACTTCGCCTCGCTGCGCGCCGGGCTGGCGTACTTCGCGGTGCGCAGTGGTGCCCCGATCGTGCCGGTCGCCGTGCTGGGAAGCACCGAGAAGCGCGGACGGTTGATAAAGGAGCTGCCTCCGCTGCGCTCGCGCGTCGACGTCGTCTTCGGCGAACCCTTCGACGCGGGCGACGGCAGCGGGCGCCGTACACGCAAGGCGCTGGACGAGGCCACCGGCCGCATCCAGAAGCAGCTCGCCGCCCACCTGGAAAACGCCAGGCGCCTCACCAGGCGCTAGGCAACACTGAGTAGTGGATCAGCCCGGCAGACAGCGGGTACTCCACCGACCACCAAGATGAACGACGAGGTACGGACTTCATGAACGACCACATCCAGCCCGACGGCTCGGCCGCCTCCGAGGGCGCGCACGAGCACGACCACGGGGCGCTCGGCGACGCCGAGTTCGCGGAGTTCATGGAGCTCGCCGCGGAGGAGGGCTTCGACCCCGAGGACGTCGAGGGCGCGATCGAGGAGGCCGGGCACGGCCCGCTGCCCGTGCTCGCCGTGGTCGGCCGGCCCAATGTCGGCAAGTCGACTCTCGTGAACCGCATCATCGGACGCCGCGAGGCCGTCGTCGAGGACAAGCCGGGCGTCACCCGCGACCGTGTGACCTACGAGGCCGAGTGGGCGGGCCGCCGCTTCAAGGTCGTCGACACCGGCGGCTGGGAGCAGGACGTCCTCGGCATCGACGCCTCCGTGGCCGCCCAGGCCGAGTACGCCATCGAGGCCGCCGACGCGGTCGTCTTCGTCGTCGACGCCAAGGTCGGCGCCACCGACACCGACGAGGCCGTCGTACGACTGCTGCGCAAGGCCGGCAAGCCGGTCGTGCTGTGCGCCAACAAGGTGGACGGCCCGAGCGGCGAGGCCGACGCGGCGTACCTGTGGTCGCTGGGCCTGGGGGAGCCGCACCCGGTCTCGGCGCTGCACGGCCGGGGCACCGGCGACATGCTGGACCAGGTGCTGGAGGCGCTGCCCGAGGCGCCGCGCGAGGCGTTCGGCCCGGGCGGTATCGGCGGGCCGCGCCGCATCGCCCTGATCGGCCGCCCGAACGTCGGCAAGTCCTCGCTGCTGAACAAGGTGGCGAACGAGGAGCGCGTCGTCGTCAACGAGCTGGCGGGCACCACCCGTGACCCGGTCGACGAGCTGATCGAACTCGGGGGAGTCACCTGGAAGTTCGTCGACACGGCGGGCATCCGCAAGCGCGTCCACCTCCAGCAGGGCGCCGACTACTACGCCTCGCTGCGCACCGCCGCGGCCGTCGAGAAGGCGGAGGTCGCCGTCATCCTCATCGACGCGGCCGAGTCGATCTCGGTGCAGGACCAGCGGATCGTCACCATGGCCGTGGAGGCGGGCCGCGCGATCGTCCTGGCCTTCAACAAGTGGGACACCCTCGACGACGAGCGCCGCTACTACCTGGAGCGGGAGATCGAGACCGAGCTCGGCCAGGTGGCGTGGGCCCCGCGGGTCAATGTCTCGGCCCGTACCGGGCGGCACATGGAGAAGCTGGTCCCGGCGATCGAGACGGCCCTGGCGGGCTGGGAGACCCGGGTCCCGACGGGTCGGCTGAACGCCTTCCTCGGCGAGCTGGTCGCCGCCCACCCGCACCCGGTCCGGGGCGGCAAGCAGCCGCGCATCCTGTTCGGCACCCAGGCGGGCACCAAGCCGCCGCGGTTCGTGCTGTTCGCCTCCGGCTTCATCGAGGCGGGCTACCGGCGCTTCATCGAGCGCCGCCTGCGCGAGGAGTTCGGCTTCGAGGGCACGCCGATCCACATCTCGGTGCGAGTGCGCGAGAAGCGCGGCGCGAAGAAGAAGTAGCGGGAAACGGCAAAC
>NZ_JBSHKH010000207.1:0-9611 GCF_053643595.1 Streptomyces sp. NPDC055506
GTTGGGTGTGTGTCTGGGGGGCTGGTTTAGGTGTAAAACCCCCCGGGGCAACCCTGTACGAGGGGGGGGGGGGGGGGGGGCCGGGCCCCCCCCCGGCGGGGGGCGGGCGCGGCGCCTCGAAAGGTTTCTTCGCTACTTGTGCAGGTGCTACTTGTTCAGGCCCGGGTACAGCGGGTGCCTGTCGGCCAGGGCCTTCACCCGGGCCTTGAGCGCGTCCGCGTCGGCGGCCCCGAAGGGAGAGGGCGCCTTCAGCGTCTCGGCGATGACGTCCGCGACCTCCGCGAAGTCCTCGGCCGTAAAGCCCCGGGTCGCCAGGGCCGGCGTGCCGATCCGCAGACCGGACGTCACCATCGGCGGGCGCGGGTCGTTCGGGATCGCGTTGCGGTTGACCGTGATGCCCACCTCGTGGAGGCGGTCCTCGGCCTGCTGTCCGTCCAGCTCCGAGTGGCGCAGGTCCACCAGGACGAGGTGCACGTCCGTGCCGCCGGACAGGACGTCCACACCCACGGCCCGGACGTCGTCCTTCACCAGACGCTCGGCCAGGATGCGGGCACCCTCCAGCGTACGGCGCTGGCGCTCCTTGAAGTCCTCGGAGGCCGCGACCTTGAACGAGACCGCCTTGGCCGCGATCACGTGCTCCAGCGGTCCGCCCTGCTGACCGGGGAAGACAGCGGAGTTGATCTTCTTGGCGAGTTCGGCCGTGGAGAGGATCACACCGCCGCGCGGGCCGCCCAGCGTCTTGTGGGTGGTCGTGGTCACCACGTGCGCGTGCGGAACGGGGTTCGGGTGCAGCCCCGCCGCCACCAGCCCGGCGAAGTGCGCCATGTCGACCATCAGGTACGCGCCGACCTCGTCCGCGATCCGGCGGAACTCGGCGAAGTCCAGCTGCCGCGGGTAGGCCGACCAGCCCGCGACGATCAGCTTCGGCCGGGACTCCTTCGCCAGCCGCTCCACCTCGGCCATGTCGACCCGGCCGGCGTCGCCGACGTGGTAGGCGACGACGTCGTAGAGCTTGCCGGAGAAGTTGATCTTCATGCCGTGGGTCAGGTGCCCGCCGTGCGCGAGGTTCAGACCCATGATGGTGTCGCCCGGCTTGAGCAGCGCGAACATCGCGGCGGCGTTGGCCTGGGCGCCGGAGTGTGGCTGGACGTTGGCGTGCTCGGCGCCGAACAGCTCCTTGACGCGGTCGATCGCGATCTGCTCGACCACGTCGACGTGCTCGCAGCCGCCGTAGTAGCGGCGGCCCGGGTAGCCCTCGGCGTACTTGTTGGTGAGGACCGAGCCCTGTGCCTCCATGACCGCGACCGGGGCGAAGTTCTCCGAGGCGATCATCTCGAGCGTGGACTGCTGCCGGTGCAGCTCGGCGTCGACCGCGGCGGCGACGGCCGGGTCGAACTCGTGCAGGGACGTGTTCAGGACGGACATACGGCTACGCCTCCTCAGCCGGCGGAGAACGCGGTGTACTCGTCGGCGGAGAGCAGGTCGCCCGGCTCGTCCGTGACGCGCACCTTGAACAGCCAGCCGCCCTCGAAGGGGGCCGAGTTCACCAGCGACGGGTCGTTCACGACGTCCTCGTTGACCTCGGTGACCTCGCCGGAGACGGGGGAGTAGAGGTCGGACACCGACTTGGTCGACTCCAGCTCGCCGCAGGTCTCGCCCGCGGACAAGGTGGCGCCGACCTCCGGGAGCTGGACGAAGACGACGTCGCCGAGCGCGTTCGCCGCGTGCTCCGTGATGCCGATCGTCGAGACGCCGTCCTCGGCGCCCGACAGCCACTCGTGCTCCTTGCTGTAACGCAGCTCTTTGGGGTTGCTCATGGCCTGGATTCTCCTGTACGCGCGGGAGTGCTGATGAAGGGGACCGCTGGTGAGCGGGGGTGAGATGCCCGGGACCGCGGTGACGGCCCGCGGCCGGTGTCTGCTTCTGGCGCTTGGCCAGTCTCTACTTCTGGCGCTTGTAGAACGGCAGCGCCACGACCTCGTACGGCTCGTGACTGCCCCGGATGTCCACGGCCACACCGGGTGTGCCGGGGGCCGCGTGCGCGGGGTCGACGTACGCCATCGCGATCGGCTTGCCGAGCGTGGGGGAGGGGGCGCCGGAGGTGACCTCGCCGATCACCTCGCCGCCGGTGACGACCGGGTACCCGGCGCGCGGGACCCTACGGCCCTCGGCGACGAGGCCGACCAGGACGCGGGGCGGGTTCTGCTCGGCGCGGGCGGCGGCCTCCGTCAGGGCCTCGCGGCCCACGAAGTCGCCCTCCTTCTCGAACTTCACCACCCGGCCGAGCCCGGCGTCGAAGGGCGTCAGGGAGGTGTTGAGCTCGTGCCCGTACAGCGGCATGCCCGCCTCGAGGCGCAGCGTGTCGCGGCAGGACAGCCCGCACGGGACCAGACCGGCGCCCTCGCCCGCCTTGGTCAGGGCCTGCCACAGCTCGACGGCGTGCTCCGGCTTCACGAACAGCTCGAAGCCGTCCTCGCCGGTGTACCCGGTGCGGGCGATGAGGGCCGGGACGCCCGCGACGGTGCCGGGCAGCCCGGCGTAGTACTTCAGGCCGTCGAGGTCGGCGTCGGTCAGGGACTTCAGGATCCCCGGGGACTCCGGGCCCTGCACGGCGAGCAGCGCGTAGGCGTCCCGGTCGTCGCGCACCTCGGCGTCGAAGCCGGCGGAACGTTCCACCAGGGCGTCCAGAACCACCTGGGCGTTGGAGGCGTTGGCCACGACCATGTACTCGGTGTCGGCCAGCCGATACACGATCAGGTCGTCGAGGATGCCGCCGTCGGCCTGGCAGATCATGGTGTAGCGGGCGCGGCCGGGCTTGACCCCGCCGATGTTGCCGACCAGGGCGTGGTCGAGGAGGGCGGCGGCCCCCGGCCCGGTGACGGTGATCTCCCCCATGTGGGAGAGGTCGAACAGCCCGGCCTTCGTGCGCACCGCGTTGTGCTCGTCACGCTCGGAGCCGTACCGCAGGGGCATGTCCCAGCCGGCGAAGTCGGTCATCGTCGCACCGAGGACACGATGCAGGGCATCGAGCGCGGTGTGGCGGAGTTCTCCTGTACTGCTCATACGTCGGTCGTCTCCAAGGGCATGACGGGCGAGGTCGTTCCTCCCCATCTGTCATCGGAACCTGAGAGGTTCGCCATGACCACACGGGACACGGCTTGCACCTTGGGTGGAGCCACGCCACTCCCCGGACTCCGGAGAAGGGTGCGGCCCGCTTTTCAGATGTGCCTCGCCCGCGCGGTAACGGGGCCTGAGAGATTCAAGGGAGGGACTTGCTCCTTCGGCGCCCCAGCGTCGGACGGTGCTGGGGACTCTCCCGCGCGGATTCAAACGGCCGGTATGCAGTTGGCGCGCACATCATTGCACGCATCGTCGCGGGGTGGCAGGGGGACCACCCTGTAGCAGGCCTGTTGCAGGAAGAGGACTAAAACCAGAGACATCGGGCATTACCTTCTCTTTACACTCGGCGGGCATGGGACTCCGTACCTGGCCCCAGGGGAGGACGATCACGGTGAACAGGACCACCGCGTACGCCACGACATCGGGCATCGCGCTGCCCGAGCAGCCGACCGCTCCGGTGCGCGCGGCCTGCGGCCCGCAGCCGGTGCCGGTCGTCCGCGATCTGCGCGAGCGCGCCGGCCGCGGCCCGCACGCGCTGCTGTTCGGCCCCCGCGACCTCGTCGTGGTCACGGGCCTGCCGGGCAGCGGCAAGTCCACGCTGATGCGGCGCACCGTGCCGGGCCGGCGCATCGACTCCCAGGACACCCGCGACCACTGGGACCGCCGCATGCCGCGCGCCCTGCCGTACGCGGTCTACCGCCCGCTCGTCCGCCTCGCCCACTACGCCGGGCTGCGCCGCGCCCTGCGCACCGGAGAGGGCGTGGTCGTGCACGACTGCGGTACCCAGGCCTGGGTCCGCCGCTGGCTCGCCCGTGAGGCCCGCCGCCGGGGCGGCACGCTGCATCTGCTGATGCTCGACGTCACCCCCGAGCAGGCACTGGCCGGCCAGCGCGACCGCGGCCGCGGCGTCTCGCGGTACGCCTTCCTGCGCCACCGCGCGGCCACCACCCGCCTGCTGCGAGAGGTGGAGCGCGGCGAACTCCCCACGGGCTGCGGCTCGGCGATCCTCGCCGACCGCGACGCGGCGAACACCCTGCACCGCATCGCCTTCGCGGGCTGACGGCCCGGGCCCGTGAACCGGCACGGACGGTGAGGGCTGTCCGCGCGGCCGGCGGCTCTGGTCACAGGGCCGGCGACAGTGGTCGGTGAGCCGTGTTCGTGGGGCCGGCGGCCTTGGCTGGCCAGCCGTGTCCATGGGGCTGGCGGCGCTGGTGGGTGGGTCGTGTTCGTGGGGCCGGCGGTCTTGGTTGGTCAGCCGTGTCCATGGGGCTGGCGGCGCTGGTGGGTGGGCCGTGTTCGCGGGGCCGGCGGTCTCGGTTGGTCAGCTGTGTCATGAGGCTGACGGCCGCGGATGGTGAATCGTGTTCGGGGGGCAGGCGGCACCGGTCAGTGGGCCGTGTTCATGGGCTGGCGGCGCTGGTCAGTGGGCTGTGTTCATCGGCAGGCAGCCGCGGCCGCTCAGCCCGAAAGCGCGGGCCGGTCGCCCCTGGCCCCGCGTCGTGGTTCACGGGGTGGCCGTCCCCCGTTCCCGAGCCGCTAGCCTTTGGGCCACAGCAGTGGTTTCAGGCAGGCGGTAGGCAGATGGACTTCCCGGCGGACTTCTCCGCGGACTTCCCGGCGCAGACGCAGACACACCCGCACGGCGGATGGCCCGGCAACGAGCTGGAGGAGGTGCTCTCGGCCTCCCTCGGCGCAGGCCCCTCGGCCGGCGGGCGGATCGTCGAGGTGCTCGGCCGGAGCTTCGTGTGGATCCCGCTCCCCAACGGCGGCGGCCCGCAGAGCGGCCCGCTCGACCTCCCCGGCATCGAGATCGACGGCCAGGCGTTCGTACCGGTGTTCAGCTCCGAGGAGCAGTTCCGCCAGGTCGTCGGCTCGCACATGTCGTACACCATCGCGCCGGCCGTGGAGTTCGCCCGCGGTCTGCCCCCGCACGCGGGGATGGCCATCAACCCGGGCGGAGTCGTCGGCATCCCGCTCCCGCCGCCCGCCGTCGCCGACCTGTGCCGGGCCGGCCGGACCCCGCTGGACGGCCCCGCGAGCGGCGGCCGGGTCCGCCTCTTCGAGCCCGACTGGCAGGACGACCCGGTGGACTTCCTCGCCGCCGCCTCCGCCGAGTTCGAGGCGATCGGCGTCGTCCTCACCGCCCGCCGCTGCCTCGCCGCGATCGAGACCGCCGATCCGGTGATGTTCGTCGGCGTCGAACTCTCCCAGTGGGAAGGCGACCTGCGCGCCCTCCCCCTGGAGGCCCTCACCCGCGCGGTCACCAAGTCCCCGGCCCCCTGGCCGGTCAACCTGGTGCTCCTGGACGTCGCGGAGGACCCGGTGGGCAGCTGGATGAAGGACCGGGTCCGGCCTTTCTACCAGCGGTAGGGCGACGCGCTGAGGGGCGCGGGGCTGTGACACCATGCGGCTCCGCCGCGTGGGCGCGACAAGCCACAGACGGACCCGCACCCGCCGGACGAGGGCAAGTCCCGAGTCGGCGGGCGGGCTTAAGCTAGGTCACGGTCGAGGCGTTGTACGAAGGGGCGGTAAAGGTGAGCGCGAGCGGCACGGCCGCGGCCGGACAGGTCGAGCACATGCTGCGCCAGGTCACGCCCGGGCGTTATGACGCCTACGAGGCCCTCCTGCGCGCGCTCGCGACCCCGCACAGCGGCCAGATCTGGATGCTCCTGTGGCACGGCCAGGCCGGATCCCCCGACGCCCAGTACGGAAACATGGAGGTCCAGGGCTGCGGCTACGCCCCCTGTGTGACCTCCGCCCAGGAGCTCTCGGCGAGCGGCTGGAACCGCAGCTACGAGGTCGTCGACGGAGTCGACGTGGCCCGCGCCCTGTACCCCGACCACTACGGCCTCTGGCTCAACCCGCACGCCCCCGGCGGCGGCGTCGGCATCCCCTGGCTCGACCTGCGCCGGATCGCCACGGGCCTGGACCGCCAGCCGGCCGGACCCCTGCGGCTGTCCGAACCGGCCATCGAGATCCCGCAGTTCTACGCCCTGCTCGCGCAGAACGCCCACCGCACCCCGGCCGTCCGCTCGCTGCGCCGCGCCTGGGTGCAGCCCGCGCTCGGGGCGCCGTACCTCGCCATCGGACTCGACGTCTACGACACCTCGCCGCCGGCCGTGGATTCGGTGCGCGCGATGATGCAGCAGTCCCTCGGCGCCGTACCGGACGGGCTCCCTGTCTCGACCGTCGCGATGTCCGACGAGCACGACCCGGTCGCCATGTGGCTGCGCGCCGGCGCACGCCCCTTCTACGACCGTGAGGCCCACGCCACCGCCCCTGTCCAGGCCCCGGTCTCGGGCTACGGATACCCCCCTGCCCAGGGCAGGTACTGACCCGTTCGCAGGTCCCCACGGAGGCCGTTCCCGGACCGCCCCCGAACATGACGACCGTTCAACTCTCCGCGCGTAGATAAGGGTGAATGGGGCGGAGATGTCCTAATATGCCCCTGACGCAGCGCGTCCGACCGCTGTTACCCGTTGTCCGGATAACGGAACCCTGCAGACAGCATCACGTTTACGCATCCTTTCACCGCCAAGTCTGGCAACAGATCGCCAAAGCGTTGAAGACTCCCCGCAAGACACGGGCCGGGTCGGTCTCGTGTACGAGACAAACAAAACCGCTACAGCGGCAGCCAGGGGGTCGGCGATCGCCGGCCCGAGAGGGGTCAATCGCACCGTGACCGCACCCATCGAGACCACCGGGGCGGAAGCCGGAGCACAGCCCGAGGCCGTGCTCTCCGGGGTCAAGAAGAGCCAGATCGAGGGGCGCTCGCTCACCCAGATCGCCTGGATGCGCTTCAAGCGGGACAAGGTGGCGATGGCGGGAGGCGTCGTCGTCGTCCTGCTCGTGCTGATGGCGGTGTTCTCCAAGCCGATCCAGTGGATCTTCAACCTCGATCCCAACAAGTTCAACCAGGACCTCATCGACCCGGCGCTCCTCGCGCCCAAGGGCGGCTGGGGAGGCATGAGTTGGGACCACCCCCTCGGCGTGGACCCCCAGTACGGCCGGGACATGCTCGCCCGCATCATCGACGGCTCCTGGGTCTCCCTCCTGGTCGCGGGCGGCGCCACGCTGCTGTCCGTGTGCATCGGCACCGTGCTCGGTGTCGTCGCCGGGTACTACGGCGGCTGGATCGACAGCGTCATCAGCAGGCTGATGGACACCTTCCTGGCGTTCCCGCTGCTGCTGTTCGCCATCTCGATCTCGGCCTCGGTGCAGGACGGCTTCTTCGGTCTCGACGGCCTGCCCCTGCGCATCTGCGTGCTGATCTTCGTGATCGGCTTCTTCAGCTGGCCGTACATCGGGCGTATCGTGCGCGCGCAGACCATGACCCTGCGCAAGCGGGAGTTCATCGAGGCCGCCACCAGCCTTGGAGCACGCGGCCCGTACGTCCTGTTCCGGGAACTGCTCCCCAACCTCGTCGCGCCGATCCTCGTCTACTCGACGCTGATCATCCCGACGAACATTCTGTTCGAGGCCGCACTGAGCTTCCTCGGTGTCGGTATCGCTCCGCCGCAGGCTTCCTGGGGCGGCATGCTCAGCAACGCTGTGGATCTCTACACGGCTGATCCGCAGTACATGTTCGTGCCCGGACTGGCGATCTTCATCACCGTCCTGGCCTTCAACCTGCTGGGTGACGGGCTGCGTGACGCCCTCGACCCTCGCAGCAAGTGATCCATCGAATGAGGGGGCTTCCTCAGGTGAAGACGAGAAGGGTGACCGCCGGCGTTGCGTCGGTCCTGGCACTGTCGCTGGGTGCTGCCGCGTGCGGCGGCGGAGGTGACGACAACGACGGGGGAGGCAACGGCAAGAAGGACGCCGCGCTGAACTCGATCGTCAACGCGTCGAGCAAGAAGGGCGGGACGGTCTCGTACGAGCACTCGGACGTGCCCGACTCCCTCGACCCGGGCAACACGTACTACGGCTGGGTGCAGAACTTCTCCCGCCTCTACGGCAGAACGCTCACCACGTTCAAACCGGCGGCGGGCAAGGAAGGCCTGGAGGTCGTGCCCGACCTCGCCGAGGGCCTCGGCAAGTCCAGCCCGGACGCCAAGACCTGGACGTACAAGCTGCGTACGGGTGTGAAGTTCCAGGACGGCACCCCGGTGACGTCCAAGGACGTGAAGTACGCCATCGAGCGTTCCAACTTCGCGCCCGAGGCGCTGTCCAACGGCCCGACGTACTTCAAGGCGTACCTGGAGGGCGGTGACAAGTACAAGGGTCCCTACAAGGACAAGTCCGCCGAGGGCATCAAGTCGATCGAGACGCCGGACGACCAGACGATCGTCTTCAAGCTGAAGCAGCCGTTCGCCGACTTCGACTACCTGGCGACGTTCTCGCAGACGGCCCCGGTGCAGCAGTCCAAGGACACCGGTGCGAAGTACGTGCAGGCCATCCAGTCCACGGGCCCGTACCAGTTCCAGTCCTACGAGGAGGGCCGTAGCGCCACCCTCGTGCGCAACCCGCAGTGGGACGCGAAGACGGACCCGGTCCGCAAGGCTCTGCCGGACAAGGTCACGATCAAGTTCAAGGTCAACCCGGTCACGGTCGACAACGACCTGCTGTCCGACAAGATCACGGCTGACGCGGCCGGCACGGGTGTGCAGCCGCAGACCCAGCCGAAGGTGCTGCGCGGCAAGTACGCCGACCAGACGGACAGCTCGTACGCCGGTGCGACGCAGTACATCGCGCTGAACGTGAACGTGAAGCCGTTCGACAACGCCGACTGCCGCAAGGCCGTGCAGTGGGGCCTCGACAAGCAGTCGGTGCTCGACGCCATGGGCGGTTCGCCGAAGGGCGACGTGGCGACCACGCTGCTGCCGCCGTCGGTCAACGGCTACACCAAGTTCGACACCTACGCGACCGAGGGTCACAAGGGTGACGTGGCCAAGGCCAAGGCGGCGCTGAAGGCGTGCGGCAAGCCGAACGGCTTCAACACGATCCTGACGGCCCGTTCCGACCGGCCCGCCGAGGTCGCGCAGGCCACGGCCGTCCAGGCGTCGCTGAAGAAGATCGGCATCAACGTCGAGATCAAGCAGTTCCCCTCCGGCAAGTACTTCTCCAACTTCGCCGGTGTCCCGAGCTACGTCCACGACAACAAGCTCGGCATGCTCTCGATGGCGTGGGGTGCCGACTGGCCGACCGGCTACGGCTTCCTCGACCAGATCATCAACGGTGCGGCCATCAAGCCCTCGGGCGGCAACAACCTGATGGAGCTGGACGACCCGAAGATCAACAAGGCCCTGACGGACGCGATCGCCAACACCGACGACGCGGCCCGCACCAAGGCCTGGGGCGAAATCGACAAGATGGTGCTCGACAACGCCTCGGTCGTTCCTGTCATCTACCGCAAGAACCTGCTGCTCAGGCCGACGTCCGCGGCCAATGTCACGGTCACGCAGGCCTACCTCGGCATGTACGACTACCTGCTGATGAGCTCCTCGAAGTAATCAGCGGGCCGGATCCTTTCGAAAGGCAGGTGAAGGCAC
>NZ_JBSHKH010000208.1:0-9366 GCF_053643595.1 Streptomyces sp. NPDC055506
CGCGGTCGGTGGTGTTCTCCGGCGAGGCACAGGCGGTGGAGCGGGTGGTGGCCTGCTTCCCGGGGCGGCGCAGCCGCCGCCTGCAGGTGAGTCATGCGTTTCATTCGCCGTTGATGGAGCCGATGCTGGCGCAGTTCGAGGAGGTGGCCCGGCAGGTCGGTTACCGTGCGCCGCGGATCCCGGTGGTCTCCAACGTGACCGGTCGGATCGCGGGGCCGGGGGAGCTGGAGTCGGCTGAGTACTGGGTGCGGCATGTGCGGGCGGCGGTGCGGTTCGCTGACGGTATCCGCACTCTGGCCGGTGAGGGTGTGAACGTATTCCTGGAGGTGGGGCCGGGCGGGGTGCTGACCGCGATGGCCGAGGAAACCCTCGAAGAGGAGGAGTCCGGCACGCCGCGGCTGGTGGTGCCCTTGCTGCGGGCAGAGCGTCCCGAGCCGCAGTCCCTGACCACCGCACTGGCCCGGGCCTACGTCCATGGTGCCGATGTCGACTGGACGGCGCTGCTGCCCGGCGGCCGACAGGTCGAGCTGCCCACGTATGCCTTCCAACGCCGGCGCTACTGGCTGGAAGAGGACCACCGGGCGGCGACCGATCCCGCAGCACTGGGATTGTCGGAGGCCGGTCACCCGCTGCTGGGTGCGGCCGTGCGCCTGGCGGACGAGCAGGGTGTCGTGCTGACCGGGCGGCTGTCCCTGCGCACGCACCCATGGCTGGCCGACCACGCGATCGGCGGCACGGTCCTCTTCCCGGGGACGGGGTTTGTGGAGCTGGCCGTGCGGGCCGGGTGCGAGGTCGGTTGCCCGCGGCTGGAGGAGCTGATGTTCGAAGCCCCTTTGGTCCTGCGCGACGAGGCTTCCGTGACGGTGCAGGTCCGGGTCGGTGCGGAGGACGAGGCGGGGCGGCGGCCGGTGAGCGTGCACTCGCAGAGCGGGCCGGACGAGGAGTGGACCCGGCACGTCAGTGGGGCGCTCAGCCCGGCCGCGGTGACCGGCTCCGTCGAACTCGGCGCCTGGCCGCCTCCCGGAGCGACACCGATCGAACTGGACGGTTTCTACGAAGGGCTGGCCGCGTCCGGCTACGGCTACGGCCCGGTGTTCCAGGGCCTCCGGGCCGCCTGGCGGCGCGGAGACGACGTCTTCGCCGAAGTCAGCCTTCCCGACCGGGAGCACCGCGGTGCCACCGGGTTCGGTATCCACCCCGCACTGCTGGACGCCGCCCTGCACGCGGCGCTCGCCAACGCCGAGGCCCCGAGCGACCAGGTCCGGCTGCCGTTCGCGTGGACCGGCGTGTCCCTGTTCGCCACAGGTGCGGCGAGCGTACGAGTGCGGCTGTCTGCGGTCGACGCGGACGCGCTGTCCGTCCACGTCACCGACACCGAGGGCCGGCCCGTGGCCTGTGCGGACGCGCTGGTCTCCCGTCCCGTATCGCCCGACCAGTTGCGGCAGGCGGCCGGGCGGAACCACGACGCACTGTTCGAGTTGGAGTGGGTCGCCGTGCCCCCTGCGAACGACGCGTCCGTCCCCGCTGAGTGGGCGCTGCTGGGGGACGACCGTCCGGAGCAGGACACCGGCCGCCGTCCGGAAGCCGTCGTGCTCCCGTGCGCTCAGGCCGAGACCGCCCCGAACGGCCTCGCGCGGGCGGCTCGCCTGGCCATGGGCGAGGTCCTCGCGGCGCTCCAGGCCTGGCTGGCCGATGAGCCCTCCGCCGGTTCGCGCCTGGTGGTGCTGACGCGCAACGCGGTCGCGGGCGTCGGCGGGGGCGAGCCGCTGAACCTCGTGCACTCTCCCGCGTGGGGTCTGGTGCGGTCGGCGCAGACGGAGCATCCGGGCCGGTTCGTTCTGGTCGATGTGGGTGAGGGGGATGACTGGGAGGCGGTGCTGCCTGCGGCGCTGGCCGCGGGTGAGCCGCAGGTGGTGGTGCGCGGTGGCCAGGTGTGGGTGCCGCGTCTTGCCCGGCTGACGGCCACGGAGGAGCCGGCCGTGCCCCCTACCTGGGATGCCGAGGGCACGGTGTTGATCACCGGGGGGACCGGGGCGCTGGGCGGTCTGCTCGCCCGTCATCTGGTGGAGAAGTACGGGGTGCGCCATCTGCTCCTGGCCAGCCGTCGAGGCCTTGATGCTCCCGGTGCTCGGGAGCTGGAGACGGAACTGCTCGGGGTGGGTGCGGCGTCGGTGTCGGTGGTGGCCTGTGATGTGGCTGATCGCCGGTCCGCGGACGCACTGGTGGCGGGAGTCCCGGCAGAGTATCCGTTGCGTGCGGTGGTGCATGCGGCGGGGCTGTTGGACGACGGTACGGTCGCGGCCTTGACGCCGGAGCGGCTGGACACCGTCCTGCGGGCCAAGGTGGACGCCGCCGTCAACCTGCACGAAGCGACCCGCGGCCTCGACCTGACCGACTTCATCTTCTTCTCGTCCGCCGCCGGTGTCTTCGGCAACGCGGGCCAGGCGAACTACGCCGCCGCCAACGCGTTCCTGGACGCCCTCGCGCAGCACCGCCGGGCCGAGGGACTGCCGGGCGTATCGCTCGCCTGGGGGCTGTGGGCCAAGGCCGAAGGCATGGCTGGCGCGGTCGGCGCGGCCGGCCTCCTGGAACAGACATCCCGTACCCGGCTCTCCCGTACCGGTACGGTGCCGATGTCCGACGAGCAGGGGCTCGCCCTGTTCGACCGGGCCGTCTGCACGGACCGGGCCCTGCTGGTGCCCATCGAGATGGACATGGGAGTGCTGCGCGCCCAGGCAGGGACGGGCACCTTGCCGCCGCTACTGCGCAACCTGGTCCGTCTTCCGGCACGCCGGACCGCCGATGCGGCCGATGCGAACAGCGCGCCCCATACGACCGATGCGACCGGGACGGCCCGGACCGCCGCTGGGCAGGGAACCGACCTCGCCCTGCGCCTGGCCGCGCTTTCCGGAGCGGAGCAGGAACGCCTCCTTCTGGACGTGGTACGCGCCCACACTGCGGCCGTCCTCGGACACGAGACACCGGAGAGTGTCGACGCGGGCCAGGCGTTCCGGTCGCTGGGCTTCGACTCGCTCATGGCAGTGGAGTTGCGCAACCGGCTCAGTAGTGCCACCGGGCTGCGGCTCTCCGCCTCTTTGGTCTTCGACCACCCGAACGCCTCCGCCCTCGCCGGGCAGCTGCGTGCGCAGCTCGTCCCCGCCGAGCAGGGCGCGGACCTCGCCGCGGCCGCGACAGCCGCGGCGCCGGCCGACGAGCCGCTGGCGATCGTCGGGATGGCCTGCCGCTTCCCGGGCGGAGTCGACTCACCCGAGGGGCTCTGGCAGCTCCTGCGGGACGGCCTGGACGCGACCACACCCCTGCCGAGCGACCGTGGATGGGACCCGGACGACTTCTACGACCCGGACCCGAACGCGCCCGGCAAGAACTACACAAGGGCGGGAGGGTTCCTGCGGGACGTCGCCGGGTTCGACGCGGAGCTGTTCGGCATCCCGCCGCGTGAGGCACTGGCGATGGACCCGCAGCAGCGGCTGCTGATGGAGACGTCCTGGGAGGCCTTCGAGAGCGCGGGCATCGCCCCCGAGTCGCTGCGCGGGAGCCAGGTCGGCGTGTTCGCGGGGGCCATGGGGTCGGACTACATGGCCACCATGGCCGTACCGGAGGAACTGGAGGGCTTCTTCGCCACGGGGAGCGCCGGCAGTGTGATCTCCGGCCGTATCGCCTACACCTTCGGTCTCGAGGGGCCGGCGGTGACGGTGGACACGGCGTGTTCGTCGTCGCTGGTGGCGCTCCACCTCGCCGGCCAGGCACTGCGCGCCGGTGAGTGCTCGATGGCACTCGCGGGCGGTGTCCAGGTGGTGGCGACCCCGAGGGCACTCATCGAGATGAGCCGTCAGCGGGGGCTCGCTCCCGACGGCCGGTCGAAGGCCTTCTCCGCGGCAGCGGACGGCACGGGCTGGGGCGAGGGCGTCGGAGTCCTCGTCCTCGAACGGCTCTCGGATGCCCGGCGGAACGGGCACGAGGTGCTGGCGGTGGTGCGGGGCAGTGCGGTGAACCAGGACGGGGCCAGCAACGGGCTTACGGCGCCGAATGGGCCGTCGCAGCAGCGGGTGATCCGGGCGGCGTTGGAGAGTGCGCGCCTGGGGGCCGCGGATGTGGACGCCGTAGAGGCGCACGGCACGGGGACGACGCTGGGGGATCCGATCGAGGCGCAGGCGCTGCTGGCGACCTACGGCCAAGGACGGCCGGTGGATCGGCCGTTGTGGCTGGGGTCGATGAAGTCGAATATCGCGCATACGCAGGCGGCGGCGGGTGTCGCGGGTGTGATCAAGATGGTGATGGCGCTGCGGCATGGGGTGTTGCCGCAGACGTTGCACGCGGAGGAGGCGTCGCCGCATGTGGACTGGTCGGCGGGTGCGGTGGAGTTGCTGGCCGAGGCCCGGGAGTGGCCACGGACGGAGGACCGGCCGCGCAGGGCGGGGGTGTCGTCGTTCGGCATCAGCGGGACCAATGCGCACGTGATCGTCGAGGAAGCCCCGCAGACCGGAGCCGGCGCCGACAGCCACAGCGGCGCCGACAGCCGGCCGGACCGTGCCCCCGGTGCCGTAGTGCCCTGGGTGATATCGGGACGCAGCACCGAGGCTCTGGCGGCGCAGGCGGGACGGTTGGCCGAGTATGCGGAGGCGCGACCGGATCTGGATCCGGTGGATGTGGGCTGGTCGCTGGCGTCGGCGAGGTCGGTCCTGGAACACCGGGCAGTGGTGCTCGGCGTCATCGGGGACCGGAACGAGCTGCTCGCGGGGCTCCGTGCCGTGTCGTCCGGCGCGCCCTCGGCGTCGGTGGTTTCGGCTGCGGCCGACGTACGCGGCCGCGTGGTGTTCGTCCTTCCGGGCCAGGGCTCGCAGTGGGCCGGCATGGCCGTGGAACTGCTGGACTCCTCACCGGTGTTCGCCGAGGCGTTCGCCCAGTGTGACGCCGCCGTCGCGCCCTTGGTGGGCTGGTCGGTGACCGATGTCGTACGCGGGCTGGAGGGCGCGCCGCCGGTGGAGCGCATCGAGGTGCTCCAGCCGGTGCTGTTCGCGGTGAACGTGTCGCTGGCGGCGGTGTGGCGCGCGGCCGGGGTGGAGCCCGCCGCGGTGGTGGGGCACTCACAGGGGGAGATCGCGGCGGCCCACGTGGCCGGAGCGCTGTCGCTCGAGGACGCGGCGCGGGTGGTGGTACTGCGCAGCAAGCTGTTCGCCGAGGAACTGGTGGGCCACGGAGCGGTGGCGTCGGTGGCCCTGTCGGCCGACGCCGTTGAGGAAAAGCTCGCGCGGTGGGACGGCCGGCTCGTCGTCGCCGGGCGCAACGGTCCCGGTGCGGCCACGGTCGCCGGCGACGAGGCGGCACTGGAGGAGTTCGTCGCGGAGTGCGCTGCCGACGAGGTGCGGGCCAGGATCGTGGGGTCGACGGTGGCCTCGCACTGCGCGCAGGTGGATCCGCTGCGTGACCGCATCCTGGAGCTGTTCGCGGACATCGAGCCCCGCGCATCACAGGTGCCGTTCTACTCGACCGTGACCGGCGGGGTGCTGGACACCACGGAGCTGGGCGCCGACTACTGGTTCCACAATGCCCGTCAGCCGGTGAACTACGAGGGCGCGGTGCGCGCCATGCTGGAGGACGGCTACCGCTTCTTCGTGGAGTGCAGTGCCCATCCGGTACTGGTGCCGGGCACACAGGCCACCGCCGAGGACGCCGGCATCGAGGCGGTGGCGACCGGATCGCTGCGGCGTCAGGAGGGCGGGCTGCACCGACTGCTGACGTCGGTGGCCGAAGTGTTCACGCGCGGGATCGACGTGAACTGGCCTGCCCTGCTGCCCGGCGGACGCCAGGTGAAGCTGCCGACGTACGCCTTCCAGCGGCAGCGCTACTGGCTGGCGGACACGGGTTCGCCCATGGGCGACCCGGACGCCCTGGGACTTGCCCCGGCGGAACACCCCGTACTCGGCGCGACCGTACGGCTGGCAGACGACCAGGGCGTGGTGCTGACCGGCCGGATCTCCCTGCGTACGCACCCCTGGCTGGCCGATCACGCGGTGGCCGGGGCGGTGCTGCTGCCCGGCACGGGCTTCGCGGAGCTCGCCATCCGGGCCGGGGACGAGGCCGGCTGCCCACGCCTGGAAGAACTCACCCTCGAGTCCCCGCTCGTCGTTCCGGAGGACAGTGGCGTCCGGGTCCAGGTCCGCGTCGGACCGGAGCGGGAGAACGGCAGGCGATCGGTGAGCGTCCACTCGCAGCGCGTGGACGCCCCCGGCGACGAGTGGGTCCGGCACGCCGATGGCGTACTCGCCGAGGAGGGTACCGCCGAGGCGCGTACGGCTGAGGCGTTCGACCTGGCCGAGTGGCCGCCGGCGAACGCCGAGCCCGTGTCGCTGGACGGCTTCTACGACGGCCTGGCCGCGTCCGGATACGGGTACGGGCCGGTGTTCCGGGGGCTGCGGGCGGCTTGGCGGCGCGGAGAGGACATCTTCGCAGAGGTGAGCCTGCCGGAGGACGAGGCCACCGGGACGGCAGGATTCGGTATCCACCCGGCGCTGCTGGACGCCTGCCTTCACGCCGGCTTGACGCGGCAGCACAGCGGGGACGAGGTTCGGCTGCCGTTCGTGTGGCATGGCGTGACCCTGTTCGCAGGAGGCGCCTCGCACGTACGCGTCCAGCTGACCCCGGCCGGCACGGACGGGGCCGTGTCGCTACGCGTGGCGGACTCGGCCGGCCTGCCGGTGGCCTCCGTCGACGCGCTGATCACCCGGCCCCTGGCGACCGAGCAGCTGCGGCAGGCCAGTGCCGTGGAGCAGTCGGCGCTCTTCGGCGTGGACTGGGTCGCCGCCGCCGAGGTCGAGGCGTCCGCCGCCCCCAGGTGGGCGGTACTGGGCTGCACCGACCCGGCGATGGACTCGGACTTGGGCGCGGGCTCGGATTTGGCCTCGGGCTCGGGATCGGGTTCAGATTTGGACTCGTATCCGGAGCACGTGGTCCTGCCCTGCACTCCGATCAGGGGTGGAGAACTCGCCGAGGTGGTACACGAGGTCACCGGCGAGGTGCTGTCCGCGATCCAGGAGTGGCTGGCGGATGAGGCGGCGGCCCGGTCCAAGCTGATCGTGGTGACACGGGGCGCCGTCGTCGCGGGCCCGGACGAGTCGGCGGCCGATCTGTCCCATGCCGCCGTCTGGGGTCTGGTGCGCTCCGCCCAGACGGAGAATCCCGGCCGTTTCGTGCTGGTCGACGTCGACGACGCCACCGACTGGGAAGCAGCCCTGCCCTCCGTGCTTGCGGTCGACGAACCCCAGGTGGCCGTACGGGGCGGTACGGTCCTCAGACCACGCCTGGTCCGCTCCGGCGCCCATCCCAATGCGACGGGCGCCGACGCGACCGACGAGCCGGGCGGCAGCGAGCGCGGCGACAGCACGGACGAGCTGCTCTGGGACCCGGATGGCACGGTGCTGATCACCGGCGGTACGGGCCTGCTCGGCCGTCTGCTCGCTTGCCACCTGGCGCGGGAACGGGGAGTGCGGCACCTGCTGCTGACCAGCCGCCGCGGGACGGCGGCTCCGGGAGCCCGCGAACTGCGCGCCGAGCTGGAGAACTGCGGGGCGCACGTGTCCATCGTCGCCTGTGACACGGCCGACCGGGATGCGGTCGACCAGCTCCTGGCTACGGTTCCGGAGCAGCACCCGTTGACCGCCGTCGTGCACGCGGCCGGACTGCTGGACGACCGTACGATCCCGGCGCTGTCCGGGGACCAGCTCGACACCGTCATGCGGCCCAAGGTCGACGCGGCGGTGAACCTGCACGAGGCGACCCGGGACCTCGACCTCAAGGCGTTCGTGCTCTTCTCCTCGGCGGCCGGGGTCTTCGGCAACCCGGGCCAGGGGAACTACGCCGCCGCCAACACCTTCCTGGACGCCCTCGCGCAGCACCGCCGAGCCCAAGGGCTGCCAGGGGTGTCGCTGGCCTGGGGACTGTGGGCCGGGGAAAGCGGTATGAGCGAGCACCTCGCCGAGCAGGTCGAGGAGGGAGGGCACGCACTCGTCACCGCCACCGGAGCGACGGCCCTGACGAACGAGGAGGGACTCGCCCTGTTCGACGCGGCGGTGCGCGTGCCGGACCGGGCGCTGCTCGTGCCCCTCGGCATGGACTGGGGCGTGCTGCGGAACCGGGCCAGGACACAGGCCCTGCCACCACTGCTGCGCGGCCTGGTCCGTACTCCGGTACGCCGGACCGCAACCGCCGCCCGAACAGGTACCACCACCTCGGCACTGGCCCGTCGCCTCGCCGGACTCTCCACGCCGGAACAGGAAAGCGTGGTGCTCGACCTCGTCCGGGACCTCGCCGTTGCCGTACTCGGGCACGCCAAGACCAACGTCGTGGATCTGCGACGCGGCTTCCTCGACCAGGGATTCGACTCCCTGACCGCGATCCAGCTGCGCAACCAGCTCAACAACGCCACCGGGCTGAGCCTGCCCGCCACGCTGGTCTTCGACCATCCGACGCCGCTGGACCTGGCACACCACCTGCTGACCCAAGTGGCCGGCACCGAGCACACCGCCGCGGGCGCCCCGACGCGCACCGCCGTGGCAATGGACGAACCCCTCGCGATCGTCGGAATGGCCTGTCGTTTCCCTGGCGGCGCCGACTCCCCCGAGGCGCTGTGGCGCCTCGTCGCCGAAGAACGCGACGCAGTCGGCGGCCTGCCCGTCGACCGTGGCTGGGACCTGGCTTCCCTGTACGACCCGGATCCGGACGCACGCGGCAAGAGCTACGTACGTCAGGGTGCGTTCGTCTACGACGCCGGTGACTTCGACGCGGAGCTGTTCGGGATTTCGCCGCGTGAGGCGCTGGCGATGGACCCGCAGCAGCGGCTGCTGCT
This sequence comes from Streptomyces sp. NPDC055506, assembly GCF_053643595.1. Classification (NCBI taxonomy): domain Bacteria; kingdom Bacillati; phylum Actinomycetota; class Actinomycetes; order Kitasatosporales; family Streptomycetaceae; genus Streptomyces; species Streptomyces sp. NPDC055506. The sequence goes on from NZ_JBSHKH010000208.1 coordinate 8,864, forward strand.
GGAGACCTCCTGGGAGGCGTTCGAACGCGCCGGTATCGCCCCCGAGTCGCTGCGCGGCGGCCAGGTGGGCGTGTTCGCGGGCGCCATGGGCTCGGACTACACGGCCAACCTCAGCCAGGCCCCCGAGGGCGTCGAAGGCTACGCCGCCACCGGTGGCGCGGGCAGCGTCATCTCGGGCCGCGTTTCGTACACGTTCGGTCTCGAGGGACCGGCGGTGACGGTGGACACGGCGTGTTCGTCGTCGCTGGTGGCGCTGCACCTCGCCGGCCAGGCACTGCGCGCCGGCGAATGCTCGATGGCGCTCGCCGCCGGCGTGACCGTGATGGCCGGTCCTCAGGAACTCACCGAGTTCAGCCGCCAGCGCGCCCTGGCGTGGGACGGCCGGTGCAAGGCGTTCTCGGCGCAGGCGGACGGATTCGGATTCGCCGAAGGTGCGGGTGTCCTGCTCCTGGAGCGGTTGTCGGATGCCCGGCGGAACGGGCATGAGGTGCTGGCGGTGGTGC
>NZ_JBSHKH010000209.1:0-9113 GCF_053643595.1 Streptomyces sp. NPDC055506
CGTCGTGGGCACGGGCGACCAGCTTGCCGTGCGTGTACGGCACGAGCGCCTCGATCTCGACCGACGGGCGCGGCAGCTCGTTGTCGATGAGCGCGAGCAGCGCGTCGATGCCCTGGCCGGTGCGGGCCGAGACGGCGATGGACCGCTTCTCGACGCGCAGCAGCCGCTGCAGGGTCAGCGGGTCGGCCGCGTCGGCCTTGTTGATCACGACGATCTCGGGTACGTCGGTGGCGCCGACGTCCCTGATCACCTCGCGCACGGCGGCCAGCTGCTCCTCCGGGTTCGGGTGCGAACCGTCCACCACGTGCAGGATCATGTCGGACTCGCCGACCTCCTCCATCGTGGAGCGGAACGCCTCGACCAGGTGGTGGGGCAGGTGGCGCACGAACCCGACGGTGTCGGCCAGCGTGTACAGCCGTCCGCTCGGGGTCTCGGCCCGGCGCACGGTCGGGTCGAGGGTCGCGAACAGGGCGTTCTCGACCAGCACGCCCGCGCCCGTGAGGCGGTTGAGCAGCGAGGACTTGCCGGCGTTGGTGTAGCCCGCGATGGCGACCGAGGGCACCTTGTTGCGCTTGCGCTCCTGGCGCTTGATCTCGCGGCCGGTCTTCATCTCCGCGATCTCCCGGCGCATCTTCGCCATCTTCTCGCGGATCCGCCGCCGGTCCGTCTCGATCTTGGTCTCACCGGGACCACGGGTGGCGAGGCCGCCGCCCTTGCCGCCGCCCATCTGCCGGGACAGCGACTGACCCCAGCCGCGCAGCCTCGGCAGCATGTACTGCATCTGCGCGAGCGCGACCTGCGCCTTGCCCTCTCGGGACTTGGCGTGCTGGGCGAAGATGTCCAGGATCAGGGCCGTACGGTCGATGACCTTGACCTTGACGACATCCTCGAGGTGGATGAGCTGGCCGGGGCTGAGCTCACCGTCGCAGATGACGGTGTCCGCGCCCGACTCGAGGACGATGTCCCGCAGCTCCTCGGCCTTGCCGGAGCCGATGTAGGTGGCCGCGTCGGGCTTGTCGCGACGCTGGGTGACACCGTCGAGCACGAGCGCGCCCGCCGTCTCCGCGAGGGCGGCGAGCTCCGCGAGGGAGTTCTCCGAGTCCTGCACGGTTCCCGTGGTCCAGACGCCGACGAGCACGACCCGCTCCAGGCGGAGCTGGCGGTACTCGACCTCGGTGACGTCCTCGAGCTCGGTGGAGAGGCCCACCACACGGCGCAGGGCCGCGCGGTCGGAGCGGTCGAACTGATCGCCGTCCCGCTCTCCGTCGATCTCGTGGCTCCAGGCGACGTCCTCTTCCATCAGGGCATCGGCCCGAAGACCCTCGGGGTGGCTCTGCGTGAAGCGCTTGGTGTCCTGGGAGGGGGAAGAAGAGGAGGTCATTGGATCCTTACGTAGCTGGGAAGCCGTTCACTGTCAGAACGCACGAGCACTCCGGGAGATTCCCGGCGCTCCGTGCCGCGCCGACCCGTCGATAGTCGCACGGCACGGGGCGTCTCGTCACCGTGTTATCGGGCGGGTCCCGGCGCGGGCGCGCCCTGCTTCGCGGGCACAGCCGGTTTCGCGGGCACAGCCGGTTTCGCGGACGCCTGAGGCTTCCAGTCCGGGTGCCCCGGCATCGGCGGGGTCTTCTCGCCGTACAGCCAGTCCTTGAAGAAACGGCTCAGGTCGCGGCCGGAGATCTCGGAGGCGAGCCGGACGTAGTCCGCCGTCGAGGCCGTGCCGTCCTGGTAGCGGCTCACCCAGGCGCGCTGCAGGCGGTCGAAGGCCGGGCTGCCGATCTCCTCGCGCAGGGCGTACAGGACGAGCGTCGCGCCCTCGTACACGTTGTGCCGGAAGATGCCGGTCTTGCGGCCGGGCTCGGGAACCTTCGGAGCGGCCGGCGGGCCGCCTACCGCCCGCCAGCCGTCGGAGGAGGCGTACGCGGCCTTCATACGGTCCCGCATCGGCTTGCCGCCCCGGACCTCGGCGTACAGCGCCTCGTACCAGGTGGCGTATCCCTCGTTGAGCCACAGGTCCGACCAGGTGCGAGGGCTGACGCTGTCGCCGAACCACTGGTGTGCCAGCTCGTGGGCCATGATCGACTCGACGTACCACTCCGGGTAGGCGGACTGGGTGAAGAGCTCCCGCTCGAAGAGGGAGAGCGTCTGGGTCTCGAGTTCGAAGCCGGTGGAGGCGTCCGCCACGAGCATGCCGTACGTCTCGAAGGGGTAGCGGCCGAGCTTCTTCTCCATCCAGGCGATCTGGGCGGGGGTCTTCCGCAGCCAGGGTTCGAGCGCCTTGCGGTCCCGGGTCGGTACGACGTCCCGTACGGGCAGTCCGTGCGGGCCGGTGCGGTGCAGCACGGTGGAGCGGCCGATGGAGACCTGGGTCAGCTCGGTGGCCATGGGGTGATGGGTGCGGTAGGTCCACGTGGTCGAACCGTCGGCCCTGGCCACACCGGCGGGCAGGCCGTTGGCGACGGCCGTGAGGCCCTTGGGCGTGGTGACCCGGATGGTGAACATCGCCTTGTCGGAGGGATGGTCGTTGCCGGGGAACACCCGGTGCGCCGCATCGGCCTGGTTGGCCATGGCGAGCCCGTCCGTGGTGCGTACCCAGCCGCTCTCGAGGCCCTTGGCGGACACGGGGTCGCTGGTGTGCCGCACGGTGATCCGCATCCGGTCGCCGCCCGACACGGCTTCCTGGGGCGTGATCACCAGGTCCTCGCCGGCCGTGCTGAACCCGGCGGGCTCGCCGTCGACCTCGACCGAGTCGACCGTGCCGTTGGCGAAGTCGAGATTGACGCGGTCCAGGTCGGCGGTGGCTTGGGCCTTGATGGTGGTGACGGCCCGCAGCGGCCGGCTGTTGCTGCCGGGATAGGTGAAGGAGAGGTCGTACGACGTCACGTCGTAGCCGGGGTTGCCCAGGTACGGGAAGAGGCGGTCACCGACGCCGAGCGGGACGACCGGGGCGCTCGCGGCGACGAGGCAGACGGAGACCGCCGAGGCGAGCAGGGCCGCGGTCGTTCTGCGACGGCGCGAACGGGGTGCCTGGTTCTGGGGGGTGAGGAGCATGCCCCACGGCTATCAGCGCAGGCGAGCGCGGTGGGGACGGCGCGCGTCCGGCCGGTCCGGGGCTCACCCGCCCGGCCGTCCGTCGGTACCTGCTCAGCCGCCCTGCGTCTGCGGCTGCGCCCGGCTGACGTCGTACACCCCGGCCACGTTGCGCATCGCGCGCATGAGGGCGGGCAGGTGGGCCGCGTCCGGGAGTTGCACGGTGTACGTGTGCCGCACCTGCTGCTGGGTCGGGGGCTCGACGGTCGCGGAGACGATCTCGGCGCCTTCGAGGGCCATGGCCTCGGTGAGGTCCGCGAGCAGATGGGGCCGGACGAACGATTCGGCGACCAGTGTGACCCGGCACTCGGTGGTGTCGCCCCAGCGCACGCCGACCTCGGGACGTCCCGTGTCCTTCATCCGGGCCACGGCGGCGCACTCGACGCGGTGCACGGTGACCGCTCCGCCCCGTACGGAGAAGCCGGTGATCTCGTCGGGCGGTACGGGCGTACAGCAGCCGGCGAGCCGGACGGTCGCGTCGGGCAGCTCGGCGAGGACGTGGCCGGCGGCGGGGCGGGCGGACGTCTGTTCGGGGGCCGGCCCTTCCGTGCCGGGGGCGTCGCCGCCGGCGGGCCGGGGGGCCGCCGCGCGTTCCTCGGGCTGCCGGTCCTCCCGGGCCTCGGTCCGCTGGGCCTCGGCCTGCGCCGGGTGGGCGGTCAGCCACCGCTGGATGGCGATCCGGGCCGCGGGGGTGTGCGCGTGCTCCAGCCACTCCCGGGACGGCTCGGACGCCGGGTCCTGTCCCATGAGGAGCTGGACGGTGTCGCCGTCCTTCAGGACGGTGCTGAGCGTCGCCAGGCGGCCGTTGACCCGGGCGCCGATGCACGCGTGCGCGTCCTCGCCGTACTGCGCGTACGCGGCGTCCACACAGGTCGCGCCGTCGGGCAGGCCGATCGTGCCGCCGTCGGGCCGGAACACGGTGATCTCGCGGTCCTGGGCGAGGTCCTCGCGCAGCGTCGACCAGAAGTGGTCCGGGTCGGGTGCCGCCTCCTGCCAGTCGAGGAGCCGGGAGAGCCAGCCGGGGCGGGTGGGGTCGACGCGCTCGCCGTCGGCCGGGTCGTCGGGGGCCGGTGCGTAGGGGTTGCCGAGCGCGATCACGCCGGCCTCGGCGACCTTGTGCATCTGGTGCGTGCGGATGAGGACTTCGACGACCTGGCCGTTCTCCCGGGCGACGGCCGTGTGCAGGGACTGGTACAGGTTGAACTTCGGTACGGCGATGAAGTCCTTGAACTCGGAGACCACCGGCGTCATACAGGTGTGGAGTTCGCCCAGGACGCCGTAGCAGTCGGCGTCCTCGTGCACCAGGACCAGGAGGCGGCCGAAGTCGGAGCCGCGGAGCCGGCCGCGTTTGCGGGAGACCCGGTGCACGGAGACGAAGTGGCGGGGCCGGATGAGGACTTCGGCCGGGATGTCCGCCTCGCGCAGCACGGTCCGCACCTCGTCGGCGACCTCCGCGAGCGGGTCGTCCGCGCGGGCTGCGTTGCGGACGATCAGCTCTCTTGTGTGCGCGTACTCGTCGGGGTGCAGGATCGCGAAGACCAGGTCTTCCAGTTCGGTCTTGAGCGCCTGGACGCCTAGCCGTTCGGCGAGCGGGATGAGCACGTCACGTGTCACCTTGGCGATGCGCTCCTGTTTCTCGGGGCGCATGACGCCGAGGGTGCGCATGTTGTGCAGCCGGTCGGCGAGTTTGATCGACATGACGCGGACGTCGTTGCCGGTGGCGACGAGCATCTTGCGGAAGGTCTCGGACTCGGCGGCCGCGCCGTAGTCGACCTTCTCCAGTTTGGTGACGCCGTCGACGAGGTAGCGGACCTCCTCGCCGAACTGGTCGCGGACCTGGTCGAGCGTCACGTCCGTGTCCTCGACGGTGTCGTGGAGCAGGGACGCGGTCAACGTCGTCGTCTCCGCGCCGAGTTCGGCGAGGATCAGGGTCACGGCGAGCGGGTGCGTGATGTACGGCTCGCCGCTCTTGCGCATCTGCCCGCGGTGCGAGGACTCGGCCAGGACGTAGGCGTGACGCAGAGGTTCGAGATCGGCGTCGGGGTGGTGGGCGCGGTGGGCCTCGACGACGTGGCTGATGGCGTCGGGCAGCCGGTCGCGGGCGGCGGAGCCGAGGAGCGCGGCTCGGCCCAGACGGCGCAGGTCGATCCGGGGACGGGCCTTTCTGCGCGGGGCCGTCGGCGTCACCGGTGATGACACCGCGCCCGGCATCGGGCCTGGGGTCACGGAATTCGTGGCCTCCGCACTCATGGGCACCTCCGGCTGCGTGGACCGGCGGACGGGTGCCCCTGGGCGGACACGGCTCACGGGGCGGCTTCGGTCCCCCGTCCGGGCCGGTGCTTGATGCTACCGAGCCCACCACGCCCGGCTGACCGGCTCTCGCCGAGCGTGAAACTGATCACCCATTCGAGGGATGAATGTGAGGTTTGTGCCCCGCTACGTCGCGACCATGGCGGTCGCTTTTCCGCCAAGTGGCCGATTTCCACGGCGGTTTCGAGTCGAGTGGCCGAGGGCGAGCGGCTGTTTCGGGCCGATCGCCCCCTGCTCACGCACCGATGGCGGCTTCCAGCCAGACCGAGTCGATCTCGCCCTCGGCCACGATCACGGCCGGGCCGGTCATCTCGATCTCGCCGTCGGGCCGCTCGGTGATCACCAGGGTGCCGCCGGGGACGTCCACGGTGTACGTCGCCGGGGTGCCGGTGGCCGCCGGGTCGGCACCGTCGCGGCGGGCGGCGGCCACGGCGACCGCGCACGCGCCCGTGCCGCACGAGCGGGTCTCGCCGGAACCCCGCTCGTGCACGCGCATCGCGACGTGCCCGGGGCCGCGGTCGATCACGAACTCGACGTTCACACCGTCCGGGTAGGCGGCGGCCGGGCCGAAGGGCGGCGGGGAGAGCAGATCGCCCGCGTGGGCCAGATCCTCCACGAAGGCGACCGCGTGCGGGTTGCCCATGTTGACGTTCCGCGCGGGCCAGCTGCGCTCCCCGACACTCACCGTGACGTCGCCCTCGGGGAGCAGCGCCCTGCCCATGCCCACGGTGACGTCACCGTCCTTGGCGATGTGCACGGCCTTCACGCCCCCGCGCGTGGCGACGGCGATGTCTCCTTCGGCCACATGCCCGGCGCGCTGGAGGTAGCGCGCGAACACCCGCACGCCGTTGCCGCACATCTCCGCGATCGAGCCGTCACCGTTGCGGTAGTCCATGAACCACTCCGCCTCGGCCGCCAGGTGCCGGGACTCGGGGTGCGCGGCGGACCGCACGACGTGCAGCAGTCCGTCACCGCCGATGCCCGCGCGGCGGTCGCACAGGGCGGCTACGGCGGCCGGGGGCAGGTCGATGGCGTTCTCGGGGTCCGGGACGATCACGAAGTCGTTCTCGGTGCCGTGGCCCTTGAGGAAGGCGATCCGCGTGCGCGTGCTCATGCCTCGATCGTACGGGGCGCTCCGCTGGGAGGGCCGTGGGAGGTGCCGGGGCTGTGGGTCCGTGCGGGTGTGTCGTGGCTGGTCGCGCAGTTCCCCGCGCCCCCTTGGGGGGCGCTTGCTCTAGCGGAGCCTTGCCACCCGCCAGACGGCGAGGATCACCACGACCGCCACGACCAGGGCGTACGCGAGTACGACGCGCCAGTCCGGTCTGCGGCCGGAGCCGCGGGCCGGCAGGCCCGGCCAGGTGTGGCCGACGCGGCGGGCGGCCATCATGCCCCAGCCGGCCGCGCACGAGCAGATCAGCAGTCCGAGCATGGCGATGACGGCCCCGCTGTCGCCGAAGTCGAAGGCGAGCGGGAACGCGAACATCAGGGAGCCGAGTGCGGCCAGGGCCACGATGGGCGCGAGCTGCCAGATGCGCAGCCGGCGCTGCGGGCGCAGCTCGACCTCGACCTCCTCCGCGAACATCTCGTCGGGCTCGGGGCCGTCGTCCGTCACACCCTGCGTCTCGTCGTCGGGCCCGTCGGAGCTGAGACGGTCCGTCTCCTGCTCCGGTCCGTCCAGGCTCTCGGGTCCGTCCAGGCGCTCCGGTCCGCCCCGGTGCTCCGGGCCGTCCAAGCGCTCCGATTCATCCCGGTCGGCGGTGATGTGATCGGTGCTATGTGCGGTGTCGCGAGGGCCGGCCTCCATCGCCACGCGCCCTCCCAACTAGGACTCACTCGGTCGATCGAAGCTCGATGATGGCACGCCGCCGGAGGCCCGGATGACGGCCTGGGCGTCCCGATGCCATGACGTGATCAGGCTGTAACCGGTCGTTCGACCAAGGACAGTGCGAGCTGCGGAAGTTCTGTGAGATCGGCCGCAGCCCCACTCAACCAGTGCACCCGCGGATCGCGCCTGAACCATGAATCCTGACGGCGCGCGAAGCGCTTGGTGGCACGCACGGTCTCGGTCCGAGCTTCCTCGATCGTGCACTCCCCGGCGAGCGCCGCGAGGACCTGCTGGTAGCCGAGCGCGCGCGAGGCCGTACGCCCTTCTCGCAACCCCTGCGCCTCCAGTGCGCGCACCTCGTCCACGAGGCCGGCGTCCCACATCCGGTCGACCCGGCGTGCGATGCGCTCGTCCAGCTCGGGCCGGGCCACGTCGACGCCGATCTGGAGGGTGTCGTAGACGGAGTCGTGGCCGGGGAGGTTGGCGGTGAAGGGCCGGCCGGTGATCTCGATCACCTCGAGGGCCCGGACGACCCGGCGGCCGTTGCTCGGCAGGATCGCGCGAGCGGCCTCGGGGTCGGCGGCGGCCAGGCGGGCGTGCAGCGCGCCCGAGCCGCGCAGGGTGAGTTCCTCCTCCAGGCGGGCGCGGACCTCGGGGTCGGTACCGGGGAACTCCATCTTGTCGACGGCCCCGCGCACATACAGTCCGGAGCCGCCGACCAGGATCGGCCAGCGACCCTCGGCGAGCAGCATCTCGATCCGCTCCCGGGCGAGGCGCTGGTACTCGGCGACGGATGCCGTGACGGTCACGTCCCAGATGTCCATGAGGTGGTGCGGGACGCCGCCGCGCTCCTCGGGCGTCAGCTTGGCGGTGCCGATGTCCATCCCTCGGTAGAGCTGCATGGAGTCGGCGTTGACGACCTCGCCGCCTAGACGCTGGGCCAGAAAAACGCCCAGATCGGACTTTCCGGCCGCAGTTGGTCCGACGACGGCGATGACGCGGGGGGCGGGGGGTGCACTGCTCACCGAGACAGTCTCGCAAACCTCGAACCCCGGCCTCGAACGAGTTACGTGACGCCACGGCTGTGGGGTCGTTGCCCGTTGCGAGGTTCCTGCCGCCGGATCACGGAGGCGGTGGCCCGGGTCGCGCAAACGGACGCACCGGGCAACGCGGGATTTCGCCCGCACGAGTAACGTATGGAGTGGATATGGGCGTTTTTGCACGACTTCTCCGGCGGTCGAAGACCACAGCTGAGGCGCCTGCCGCCGAGGCTCAGGCAGACACGGCGAAGGCCGGTCCCGAAGCGGAGGAGGCGTCCGGGGACCCGGAGGCGAAGGCGGCCGACGGAGCCACGGAAGCGGCCGAGGCGAGTGCCGAAGCCCCCGCCGAGGCCACCGAGGGCGAAGGCCTCGACATCCCCAAGCAGCAGTCCACCGACAAGGCGGCCGACAACGAGGCCGGCGAGGGCGCCCGTACGTGACCGCCCCGCGCGAGGGAAGGTGAAGCGATGGGTCTCCTGGACAACATGAAGGCCAAGCTGGGCCCGGCCAAGGGCAAGGTCTCGGACCTCGCGCAGCGGCACGAGGGCAAGGTGCACCACGGCCTCGACAAGGCCGCGCACGCCGTCGACAAGAGGACCAAGGGCAAGTACAGCGACAAGATCCAGTCGGGGACGGGCAAGGCCAAGGGCGCCGTGGACCGACTTGCGCACAAGGGCGACCACGGACCGGACGCGACCGGCACGACACCGCCGCGGGATGCGGGCGGCACGACACCCCCGCCGAACGCGGGTGGCACCACGCCGCCGAACGCGCCACCGCCCGCTTCCTGAGCGCGCGTCGGCGCATTGACTCTCTGAACGCAGCACTGAAGGGCACAACGGCGGACG
>NZ_JBSHKH010000210.1:0-8464 GCF_053643595.1 Streptomyces sp. NPDC055506
AGGCGTTGACGCCCGGGCCGGTGCGCAGGACGACGCCCGCGAGGTCGGAGCCGATGACGTGGTACGGCAGGTCGTGACGCTTGGCCTGCGGCGACAGCTTTCCGTACCGTTCCAGGAAGCGGAAGGTCGGCAGCGGTTCGAAGATCGCGGACCAGACGGTGTTGTAGTTGACCGAGGAGGCCATCACGGCCACCAGGGCCTCACCCGGCCCCACCTCCGGCACCGGAACGTCGTCGAGATGCAACGACTTGCGCGGATCCTTGTCCGCGGAAGGCGACCCCTCGAAGAGGTCGGCCTCTTCCTTTCGGACAACCATGCCCCGGTAGCTCTCGGGGATGCGCAGACCGGCGAAGTCTTCGGAGGTCGCTTCGCCGGACAATACGGCGCTCACTATGGCTTCCATGTCACTACCTCGATATGCGGGGCGTCACTGGGCGGTGCGGCGTTGTCGATCGAGGCAGGAGACGAATCCCGACTCGGGTCCTTGAGGACCGTAAAAGGCCGACCTGCCCGCCGAAACCCCTACATCGCGGCCTCGTGCCCCTAGGAGACTTGGACGGGCGAAGCCGGTGCGGTTGCCGCTGCGTACGGCGGAGAAACCTACGGCGGCGGAACGTACGGCGGTCGAGTCCGCTCCGGTGCCGGGAGGTGACGCATGACGGTGGACGGGCACCCCACTCGCGTGCTGGTCGTGGAGGACGACCCGGTGGCGGCGGACGCGCATGTCATGTATGTCGGCCGGGTGCCGGGTTTCGTGGCCGTCGGCAAGGTCCACACCGGGGCGGAGGCGCGGCGCGCGCTGGAACGGATACCGGTGGACCTGCTGCTGCTGGATCTGCATCTGCCGGACGTGCGCGGGCTGCAGCCGGCGCGGACGCTGCGGGCGGCCGGATACCACGCGGACGTGATCGCGGTGACGTCGGCGCGGGATCTCGCGGTGGTGCGGGAGGGGGTCTCCCTGGGCGTCGTCCAGTACGTCCTGAAGCCGTTCACCTTGGCGACGCTGCGGGCTGACGGGCACCTTGCGGAAGGCCGAGGAAGGGCTCACGGCGGCCGGCGTCGCGGAGGCCGTGGGGATCTCCCGGATCACGGCCCGGCGGTATCTGGAGCATCTGGTGGCGGCGGGCCGGGCAGGACGGAGTCCCTTGTACGGACAGGTCGGCAGGCCTGAACTGGTCTATCGGTGGGTCAGCAGCGCGCAGGGGCGCGGATAATGCCCATCGCGGGGGAAAGCCTCCAAAACGGTCTAGAAGAAACCTGAGAAACCCCCATCCTTCGAGGCCGGCGTGCGGTAATCGCTACTCGGTAAACTTTCAACCGAGTAGCCTGAGCGACACCACGGGGGATATTGCATGAGTGTCTACAGAACCGCCCAACTCCTTCTCGACATACGCCGGGCAGAGAAAGAGGGACCCATAAAGCTGGAACGGCGACGCGCCACGCGTCTGGCCGCGGCCGCGTCCCATGCCCGCACCCATTCACCCTATTATCGCGAGCTCTACAGTGGTCTGCCCGAATATGTCGGCGACACCACCACACTTCCCATAACGGACAAGAAAAGCCTCATGGGGCGGTTCGACGACTGGGTGACGGACCGTGATGTCTCACTGGAGCGGGCCGTCGCGTTCACCGACGACCCCGCACTCGTGGGGACGGACTTTCTCGGCAAATACCGGGTGGGCACCACGTCGGGCAGCAGCGGCGTCCGGGGCATCTTCGTGTTCGACAAGCGGAGCACGGCCGTCACCAGCGCGCTCGCCCTGCGTTCCTTCAAGAGCTGGCTTCGGCCGGCCGATGTGCGCGCCATCGTCCGGGGCGGCGGACGCATGGCGTACGTGATGGCGCTCGGCGGCCACTTCGCGTCCTCGACTGTGCTGCCGCGGTCCATCGTCAGGGACGGAAAGGGCAGCAAGACAGTGCGGGGCTTCTCCGTCTTCTCACCCCTGCCGGAGATCGTCGACGAGCTCAACCGGTTCCAGCCCAACATCCTGGTCGGCTACGCGGGCCAGGTGGCGCTCCTCGCCGGCGAGCAGGAGGCCGGCCGCCTGCGCATCTCCCCGCGGCTGGTCGTCCTGTCCGCCGAGGGCCTGACGGAACAGGGGTACGAGCGGATCGCGCGGGTCTTCGACGCCAGGATCGCGAACAGCTACAGCGCCACGGAGTTCATGTCGGCCGCGGTCAGCTGTGCGCACGGCTGGCTGCACGTCAACGCCGACTGGGTCATCCTGGAGCCGGTCGACGCCGAGCACCGCCCGGTGCCGGCCGGTGAACACTCGCACACCGTGCTGCTGACCAATCTCGCGAACCGCGTCCAGCCGATCCTGCGTTACGACCTCGGCGACTCCGTCCTCACCCGGCCCGATCCGTGCCCGTGCGGCAGTCCGTTCACCGCGATCCGCATCAAGGGGCGCTCCACCGAGGCGCTCACCTTCCACGATGTCCGCAGTCGTGCGGTCGGCGTCCCGCCGGGGGCACTGGCTCTCGTCGTGGACATGGCTCCGGGGCTTGAACTCGCGCAAGTGGTGCAGTCGAGCCGGACGGCCCTGAGTGTGCGGGTCAAGCCCGCGCGTGACGCCGACGCCGATCACGTGTGGGACAACGTGCGGTCCGAAGTCCACCGGTTCCTCGGCGAGCACGGCCTGCACAACGTCGAGGTCACGCTCGACACCGATGCGCCGCAGCAGTCAGCGGGCGGCAAGTACCGCCTGATCATCCCTCTGGACGAGGCGCGCGAAGACGTCACCTGACGGGCCGCCGCGGACCTGCTGTGAGGACCGGGCGAGGAGCGGCTGAGGACCCCCCAAGGCCCGGCCTTCCTATCCTCGACCTCGTCAAAGAAACGAGTTCGGGATCGCCAGGGGCTTATGTGATCAAAGTCGGCATCTTCGAAGCGTTCCCGATCTTTGCCCACGGCTTGACCGACATACTCGTCCGCGCGGGTTTCACGGTCATCGGCGTGCACACCGTGTGGGAGGAGCGTCGTACCACTGGTGCGGACGTTTTTCTCGTCGCCCGGGAAACCGTGCACAACACCTCGCCAGGCGCGTTCACCGCAGAGATCCCTCCCGGCGTACCGGTTGTTCTTATCGTCCCTGCCGGTGACAACCGGACCTTGGAGGAGTATCGGCGGGCCGGGGCAGCCGCCACGATCGACCGCAGTGCCCCGGCGAGTACCGTGGTCGAGGTGGTCAGAACCGTCACGTTCGACGGAATCGCCCCCCATTCTCAACTCGCCGACCTGACCGAGCAGAACGTCGAACCCGGCGCATTGTCGCCCAGGGAACAACAGGTTCTCGCCCGGATCGCGGTCGGTCTGACGCACGGGCAGATAGCCCGCGCCCTGGCCATCAGCCCGCACACTGTCGACACGTACGTCAAGCGCATCAGATCGAAGCTCGATCTCGGCAACAAAGCCGAACTGACGCGCGCGGCGATGTTGAGCGGCCTCGATGCCGGGAGTGATGTTTGCGGGCAGGTGAGCGGCGTCGGGTAACCGGTTCGACGGGGGCGCCTTTTCAGTTCACCTCTCTCACGCCTCTTCGTTTGCGGAATTCTTACGCCCCTTCGTCTCCAGAATGGAGAACGTAGCCGTCGTGGGGCCGGTGGTCGCGGGAACGCCGTAGATCACTCATGACAAAAGTGCGCTGCAACCAGCGGTCCTGGCCGTCGTAGCGGGGCCGGAAAGCAGTGCGACCGTGTGCCGCCACCCTGTTGTCCACAACGGCGAGATCGCCGGGGATGAGATGAAACGTCTCGGCAGTACTGTCGAAGAGCTCGCCCAACTCCAGAAGAGCGGCCGCGGCCGCCGATGTCCGGGGCGTCGTCGAGGCCAGGTCGACCCGGAGATCCGGGTCGTGCGGTGCGCCCGACAGGACGGCGTGAACGGGGGCCTGATCGCCGTCGAGGGCGAACGAGGACGGCGGTGCGGTCTGGAACTCCGCGCGGAACAGCGTTTCCCGGCTCTCGTCGCTGAGCGCGGAGAGTACCTGCCGCACACATACCGTTCGCAGCCCCGCGACGCCTTCCTGGTCCGATCGTAGACACAACAGCGACACATAATCGGGACGGTGTTCATGGAACGCGCTCTCGATGTGGAACGACAGCAGCACCGATCCGGGATTGCCCTGGATTTCCTCCTGCCCGGGAACGGGGACAACGTCCTGAACCAGCGCCCCGGACTTCTCCTCCCGGAAGGCCGCCGGGTCGCCGAGACCATGCGCCATGAGAAGCAGAACAGCGGCGGAGACGGTCACCGTGGACTGCACCGAGCCTCTTGCATTGGGGGTGGGCGGAAGTGCCCCGGCGCCAACCGGCAGACCGCGGAATATGAGAGCACCATGACGGCCGGAATCTCGGCGAAACTCGCGCATCGTACGCCGTAACTGCCGCGGCATGTCCTCCCACACCTCCCTGGCCAGCCGGACGAACCCCTCGCTGTCCACCCGCTCATGGCCGGCCGCACAGAGTCCTTCGGCTGTCCGGGCAACGGAATTCGCCTCGGCCCGGCTCAGCTCCACGACCGGGCTCCGCTCATCGACAGGTGCGGCAACAGTCATCACAACTCCTTGAGGGATCGCTGCCCCCCGTACTGGTTCAATTCGACGGCACGGCCGCCGGGCGACACCTCTTCTCCGGGTTAATCCTCGGTGCCGCCGCAGTCCTCGACATGTCCCGTAAAGACGGGACGTGATCCCCGCGGGTCTTCGATCAATTCCCCATGGCTCGTGCGCCGGTCCAGCCGGAAGCGTTCTTTGCGACCAGAGCATTGCCGAACATTGCCACAGGGTTGGCCTTCAGCCAGTAGCGGTCACGCCGGAAGGCATACGTGGGAAGCTCGACGGGCACGGCCGGCACGCCCAGCGCGGACAGTGTCCGCCGCCAGGCGACCGGTGCGCCACTCACGTGCGCCTGGGCAATGGCCCGCAGCACACCGTCACCGGGCCGCAGGCCCTCGTTCAGGGCGGCGGGCTCGGCTCGTGTCAGGGCGACGCTGCCGGCCAGTGCGTCGATGGCCGCCTTGTGGGTCTCCTGTGTCTCGTCTGTCTCGCGTTCTCGTGACCAATAGCCAGGCGTCAGCAGGCGCTCGTACACGAGTGGTTCACCGGTCGGGGCGGAGACGCAGGGCAAGCGCGCCGGGTGAAGCCTCACCTGCTTCACCGCGCGCCGAAACTCCTCCTCGGCCGCCGGTCCCGCCGCCTTCGGCAGTCCGCCCGCGGCGACGACCAGGGTGGCCGCGTCCTCGAGGGTCAGTGTCCCGGCCGCGTGAACAGCGGCGATCAGGCCGAGGCCCTGCCCGGCCGTGACCTCCGGTTCGAGGCCCAGCTGGTGCAGCAAAGCGCCTGACGCGACCTCATGGGCGAAGGACGCCGCGCGAGTCACCACCGGATCGGGTGTCACCCCGTCCGGGTCCAGGCCCAGCGCGATGTCTCGCGTCGGGGATTCCAGGCCTGCGTAGGCGGCATCGAGGCACGCGCACGCCTCGTCCAGTGCGTCGGCGAAGGCCGGGAAGCGGTCGTACAGCTCCTTCGCGGCGCCCTTGCGTCGGCTTTCGGCTCCGAGGGAGCGTGCCCCCTGCTCCGTGAACCCTGTGAGATTCGTGATCCCCGTGAAGAGGAGCCCGGTCCTGGTGTCCGTCGCGGCCCTGCCGCCCACCATCTGCTCCTGGGCTTCGCCCCGCTGCACGGCCGCCAGCGCCGCCAGCAGCTCATCCCGGTCCTCGGCGAACAGCACGGCTCGGTGTTCGAACGCCGACCGGGTGGTCGCCAGAGACCAGGCGAGGTCGTGCGGCCCGGTCTCCGGGTGGTCTTCCATGAACTCCTTCAGCCTGCGCGCCTGTTCCCGCAGCCCGTCACGGCTCCGGGACGACACGAGTACCGGCACCGGGCCGGCACGGTGGTGCTCCGAGGCAGGGGTGATCGCGGAGGTCTGGTCCGCGAACGGTAGTGGCGGCGTGTCCTGTTCGAGAATGATGTGCGCTTTGGTGCCACTGGCTCCGAAAGAGGAGACCGCGGCGCGCCGCGGCCGGCCCGTGTCCGGCCACGGCACCGTCTCGGTCAGCAGCGAGACGGCTCCGGAATCCCAGTCCGTCCGTGGCGAGCGGGATTCGGCGTACAGGGTCTTCGGCAGCACACCGCGGCGTATCGCCATGACCATCTTGATGACGCCGACCAGGCCGGAAGCCGCCTGCGAGTGACCGATGTTGGACTTGACCGTGCCCAGCCGCACAGGCCGGTCCGCCGGACGGTCCTGACCGTAGGCGGCCAGCAGCGCCTGCGCCTCGATCGCGTCGCCCAGAGGGCTGCCCGTGCTATGCGTCTCCACCGCGTCGACCTCGTCCGCGGACAGCCCGGCGTTCGCCAGCGCCTGGCGGATCAGCCGTTGCTGCGACGGACCGTTGGGGGCCGACAGGCCGTTGCTCGCACCGTTGTTGTTGACGGCGGATCCCCGGATCACCGCGAGGACCGGGTGGCCGAGGCGGCGGGCCTCGGACAGCCGCTCGATCATCACCATCGCCGCACCCTCACCCCAGCCGGTCCCGTCGGCATCCGCGGAGAACGCCCGGCAACGGCCGTCGGAGGCGATACCGCCATGGTCCGGCATGCCCATCGGGCTGGACAGCACGGTCACCCCGCCGACGAGTGCGGAGGAGCAGTCGCCCCGGCGCACCGCCTGACACGCCAGGTGCAGCGCCACCCCCGATGACGAGCATCCGGTGTCCGTCGTGAGGGTGGGACCCTCCAGGCCGAGTGCGTAGGCGATCCGCCCGGAGGCGAACATGGGGCTGACTCCCGTCCCGAGGAACGGTTTGACGTCCTCGGCGATCCCGTCCGGGCCCGCCCAGTACGCCTGGTAGAAGGTACCGACGTAAACACCAGTGCCGCTTCCGCGCATCGTCCGCGGGTCGATACCCGCCCGTTCGATCGCTTCCCAGGACATCTCCAGCAGCAGCCGCTGCTGCGGGTCCATCGCCAGCGCCTCTTCAGCGGAGATTCCGAAGAACTCGGCGTCGAACTCGGCGGCGCTGTCGATGAATCCGCCCTCACGGATCCAGCGTCCGCCGGCCAGGTCCACCCCGAGTTCCGCCAGCCGCTCCACGGCCTCCCAGCCGCGGTCGCCCGGCAGGTCGGAGATCGCATCCCGGCCTGCCATGACCAGCTCCCACAGCTGCTCCGGTGACTCCACTCCGCCCGGCAGACGGCAGCTCATTCCGACGATCGCGACCGGGTCGTCGTCAGCACCCGTGACGACCGCGGCTGTCTCGGCGGCGGTCTCCGTCAGGGCATCGTCCTCGGTGCCCATCACCACCGCCCGGACATAGCGGGCCAGCGCGTGCGGCGTGGGGTGGTCGAAGGCCAACGAGACCGGCAGGCGCAGTCCGGTGACCTCGTTGAGCCGATTGCGCATTTCGACGGCGGTCACCGAGTTGAGGCCGAGGTCCATGAACTGCCGGTCGCCGTCCACCTCGTCCCCGGAACCGTGCCCGAGTACGGCGGCGGCCTGGGCCCGCACCAGCGCCAGTACCGTCCGGTGCTGCTCGGCGGGGGGCATCCCGGCCAGGCTGTCGGCCAAGCGGTCGGTCAGCGCGGAGCGGGATGCGGACCCCTCGTGGGCACCTTCGTGGGCGCCCTCGTGGGCGCCTTCCGACGGGCGGTGGAGCTGTTGGACATCGGGCAGGTCGTCGAGGAACGGGCGGGGCCGGGCGGCAGTGTAGAGGGAAGCGAAGCGTCCCCAGTCCACATCGCTGACGGTAAGAGCGGTCTCGTCCTGGTCCAGCGCCTGGTGCAGGACCGAGATCGCCTGCTCCGGATCCATCGCGCGCATACCGAGCCGGGCGAACGCCTCTGCCACGTCTTCCTGGCCGGCCATCAGTCCTTCGCCGTGCCACATGCCCCAGGCCAGCGAGGTCGCGACCGCGCCCCGTGCCCGACGCTGTTCCGCCAGCGCATCGAGATGGGCATTCGCCGCCGCGTACGCCCCCTGCCCACTGCCACCCCACACCCCGGCATTCGACGAGAACAGCACAAACGCATCCAGCCGACCGGAATCCAGCAACTCATCCAGCGCCGTCGCACCCAGCGCCTTCGCCCCCAGCGCCTCGGCGAGATCCGACACCTCAGCATCCGCCAGCGCCACGAAACGTCCGGGAACGCCTGCCGCATGCACCACCGAACGCACCGGTGATCCTTCCGCCTCCAGGTTGTCCAGCAGCCCGGCCAGCGCGACACGATCCGCCATGTCACAGGCGGCGAACGACACCCGGGCACCGAACTGCTCCAGCTGTGCCGCCAAGTGCCCGGCACCCTCGGCGCCGGCTCCACGCCGGCTCGCCAGCACCACATGCTCCGCGCCCAACGACGCCAGCCACCGCGCCACATGACCGCCCAGACCGCCCGTACCACCGGTCACCAACACCGTGCCATCCGGACGCCACGGCCTCACCGCGGCCGAAGGCTCCAGCGGCGCA
>NZ_JBSHKH010000211.1:0-8142 GCF_053643595.1 Streptomyces sp. NPDC055506
GGGCGGGAGACTCGCAAGGTCGGACCTCGAGTCTCCCGCCCCGCCGCGCTGTTGCCCCGGCGGCCGTCAGGAACGGTCGTCGCGCCGAGCGGCCTCTTCCTCTGCCTGTTTGGCCTCGACCTCCGGGTCCAGGACCGACTGGCCGGTGCCGTCCACGGAGGACAGCCGGCCCGACTCGGGAACCTCGGTCGCGGCGGGCGGTTCCACCAGCCAGTCCGGGTTGGCCTGCTTGTCCCACCACTTCCAGGCGGCGAAGGCACCACCGGCGAGGGCGCCCAGAATCGCCAGCGTCTTCACGGCACGGCCGGCCCTCGCCCGCCGTTCCTGCTTGCGGACCAGCTTCTGGATCTCCTTCGACGAGACCTGACCACGAAGCGCGGCCAGCGCGGCCACACTCCTGGCGGCGGCCTCGGTCGTGACGGGACCGGCCGCGGCCCTCGCCTGCTCAAGCTTCGGCCTGGAGTAGTCCGCCGCCTGCTTTGCGGCCTTGCGGGTGCGGACGGCGGCTTCCTGGGCGGCCTGGTCGACCTTCGGCGGCACATGCGTACGGGCCTGCTCCAGATACGGCTGCACATGGGCGCCGTACTGAACGCGTGCCTGTCCGGCGGCCTGGGTCACCTTGGGCGCCAGCCGTACGCGTGCCTCGTGTGCGTAGTGCGTAGCCCTGTCCTTGGCCGTGTCGGCGTAGGGCGCCACCACTTCCGCGGCGTGCAGCACGCTGTCCTTCGCCGAACCGGTCGCGGCGCGCACGCTGTCGATGCGGGTCACGGGTTCCTCCTCCTCGGTGGCGTACGGTATTTCGACTTTCCACCCTTTTACGGATCATGCCTCCGGGTGCGCCACCAGGCATGCGCGGGCGGGCATCCGGGTCACGGGAAACGGCGCCGGGCCCTCTCAGGTCGAGAGCCGATCACGTGCAATAGCGGATGAATCGGGGGCAACGGGAGCTTGTCGTCGACAATGCCACGGATCGCCGCCGCGCGCCCCCGCCCCGGGACTACTCGACTGGATTTCCGCAACCGATCGGCCCTGTTTCCCCCCGGCGAACGGAGGTCAGGCGACGTGGAGCGCCGTCCATGCGAGGATCAGGGAGTCACGGAAAGACAACGGAAGGCAGGATCGTGGCTGAGCAGCTCTACGCCACCCTGAAGACCAACCACGGCGACATCGAAGTCCGGCTTCTGCCGAACCACGCCCCCAAGACGGTCAAGAACTTCGTCGAGCTCGCCCAGGGCGAGCGGGAGTGGACTCACCCCGAGACCGGGAAGAAGTCCACGGACAGGCTCTACGACGGTACGGTCTTCCACCGGGTGATCAGTGGCTTCATGATCCAGGGCGGTGACCCGCTGGGCAACGGCACCGGCGGTCCCGGCTACCAGTTCGAGGACGAGTTCCACCCGGACCTGCGCTTCGACAAGCCCTACCTGCTGGCGATGGCCAACGCCGGCCCGGGCACCAACGGCTCGCAGTTCTTCGTCACCGTCTCCCCGACGGCGTGGCTGAACCGCAAGCACACCATCTTCGGCGAGGTCACCGACGCGGCGAGCCAGAAGGTCGTGGACACCATCGCCACGATCCAGACGAACCCGCGCACCGACCGCCCGCTCAACGACGTGGTCATCGAGTCGGTCGTCATCGAGACGCGCTGAGCACGAAGGCCCCCACAGGGGAACCAATCGCCCCGTTCATCCGTAAGGATGGGCGGGGCGGGGCTTTTCCCACCACGGCTTCCACGACATAGGGGATCTCATGGATGACCAGGCTGCGGGCAGCCCGCAGGACGCCCACAGCGTCCCCATGTGCTACCGCCACCCGGACCGCGAGACCGGCATCCGCTGCACCCGCTGCGAGCGCCCGATCTGCCCCGAGTGCATGGTCAACGCCTCCGTCGGATTCCAGTGTCCCGAGTGCGTCCGCACCGGCTCCGGCACAGGTCACAGCCCCACGGCCGCCATGCCCCGGACGATCGCGGGCGGCGCGATCACCTCCGACCCCCGTCTGCTGACCAAGATCCTCATCGGTATCAACCTGGCGGTGTTCATCGCCGTCCAGGTGCGCGAGTCGATCCTCACCGACATCGTCCTGCTCGGCGCCTGGCCGCCGGCGCCCTTCACGCCCACCCAGGGTGTGGCGGGAGGCGAGTGGTACCGCATGGTGACCTCGATGTTCACGCACCAGGAGATCTGGCACATCGCGTTCAACATGCTCAGCCTGTGGTGGCTCGGCGGCCCGCTCGAAGCGGCCCTCGGCCGTGTCCGCTACCTCGCGCTCTACCTCGTCTCGGGTCTCGCGGGCAGTGCCCTGGCCTACCTGCTGGCCTCCCCGAACACGGCCACGCTGGGCGCCTCAGGTGCGATCTTCGGCCTCTTCGGAGCCACGGCCGTGCTGATGCGTCGGCTCAACTACGACATGCGGCCGATCATCGCGCTGCTGGTGATCAACCTGATCTTCACCTTCAGCCCGGGCTTCAACATCTCCTGGCAGGCCCACATCGGCGGCCTCGTCGCCGGTGTCGTCGTCGGATACGCCATGGTCCACGCCCCCCGTGCGCACCGCGCGCTGGTCCAGTACGGCACCTGCGCACTGGTCCTCGGTGTGGTAGTCCTGCTGACCCTCCTGAGGACGGCCCAGCTCAGCTGAGCGTGATGTTGTCCACAGCGGGTGTCGAATCTTGTGCACACGGTGCGGGAACACATGTGCCCCCTGTCACCGACCTGCGTTTTCGCAGGTCAGGCAGGGGGCGAACAAGTTTTCGAGCTGCGGTACTTCCGTCGTACCGGCGTCAACGCCCAACGAGTTATCCACAGATCGTCTTTCTTTTCCACCTGTGGATAACCGCTGTGGATAACTCAGCGAACAGCCCTGGGCAGAGCTGCGTTCACCGTCAGGTGACCGCTACTTCCACTGCGTGGAGACACCGAATCCGGCGGCGATGAAGCCGAAGCCCACCACGATGTTCCAGTTGCCCAGCGAGTCGATGGGCAGTGAGCCGTCGGTGACGTAGAAGACGACGATCCAGGCCAGGCCGATGAGGAACATGGCCAGCATGACGGGCGCGACCCAGGAACGGTTGGTCAGCTTGATGGCCGTTGCCTGCTTCGCCGGCGGCGGCGTGTAGTCGGCCTTCTTGCGGATACGTGACTTCGGCACGAGGGTCTCTCCTGTCGATGCGCTGCGTGGCCGCGCAGGGAACTGGGTCTGGCTCGGGGCAGCGTGAGGGGACTCTGAGTGCTCCCCCGGTCGTCCGTTAGCGTAGTGCTTCCGTGGCGCCGAAGGAGATAAGGGTACGTTGAGCAATTCTGCCGACTCCCCCGGGACGGGATCCACCCCTGAGCGCGCGCGCCGCTTCCGGCCCGTGCGCATCCTCACGGCGGCCGTCTTCGCTCTCGCGGGGCTCATCTTCTTCACCAGCTTCAACACCGCCAAGGGCACCAACATCCGTACGGACAGCTCCCTGCTGAAGCTGTCCGACCTCATCCATGAACGCAGCCGTGAGAACGGCGAGCTGGACGAGACCAACGGAACCCTGCGCCAGGACATAGAGGCGCTCGCCGAGCGGGACGACGGCAGCACGAGGGCGGAGGACCTCAAGCTCTCCGCCCTGGAGCAGCGCGCGGGCACCCAGAGGCTCAAGGGCGATTCGCTGACGGTCACCCTCAACGACGCCCCGCCGGACGCCACCGCCAAGCTCCCCGGCTATCCCGAGCCGCAGCCCGACTTCCTGGTCATCCACCAGCAGGACCTCCAGGCCGTGGTGAACGCGCTGTGGCAGGGCGGTGCGAAGGGCATCAAGGTCATGGACCAGCGGCTGATCTCCACCAGCGCGGTGCGCTGTGTCGGCAACACCCTGATCCTCCAGGGCCGCGTCTACTCACCGCCGTACAAGATCACTGCGGTGGGCGACCCGGACAAGCTGCAGAGGACGCTCGCGGCGTCCCCGGCGATCCAGAACTACATGGTCTACGTCAATGTCTACGGGCTCGGCTGGAAAGTCGAGGAGAACGGGCCGGTGACTCTTCCCGGCTACTCGGGCACAGTGGATCTGCACTACGCGAAGCCCGTGGAGCAGTAGCCAGGCCGGGGGAGCTGCCGGTGCGCGTGATCGTCAGGACCGTCAGCGAACTGTGCATCACCGTCGGCGCCGTGATCGTGCTGTTCGTCGTCTATGTGCTGTTCTGGACCGGTGTGAAGGCCGACCATGTCATGGACGACCAGATCGATCTGCTGCAGAAGGAGTGGTCGAAGCCCCGTCCGCCGGCCGACGGCTCCTCCGTCAGCCCGGGGCGGCCCGCGCCCTACGCCAAGGGCAAGCCCTTCGCGATCATGTACATCCCGCGTCTTGGTTTCACGTGGAACAAGCCGGTGCTGGAGGGCACCGCGACCGGCACCCTGAAGAAGGGGCTCGGGCACTACGCGGGCACCGCCCAGCTGGGGCAGAAGGGGAACTTCGCGGTCGCCGGCCACCGCCGTACCTACGGCGATCCCTTCAAGGACTTTCCCAGGCTGCGGCGCGGCGATGCGGTGGTGCTGACCGACGGCACGACATGGTTCACGTATCGGATCGACAAAGGCCCGTACAAAACAGTGCCCTCGGATATCGAGGTGATCGACCCTGTTCCACGTACTTCTGGGTACACGCGTCCGGGCCGGTATCTGACGCTGACCACGTGTGAACCGGAATGGGGACACAGTCATCGTCTGATCGTCTGGGCGCACCTGGACTCCACCCAGCCTGTGGAGGCCGGGAAACCGGAGGCGTTGCGCCGTTAGTCTGGTGGCTGTACGGCGTGGGTCTGGTGCCGTGGTACGACGGAAGGGACGGCATGTACGGCTGGGTCTGGCGGCATCTGCCGGGGAACACGTGGGTGAAGGCGCTGATCTCACTCGCCCTGGTCGTGGCCGTGGTCTACGTCCTCTTCCAGTTCGTCTTCCCGTGGGCGGAACCGCTGCTGCCCTTCAACGATGTGACGGTGGACAACCAGTGAGCGCGCGCATTCTCGTCGTCGACAACTACGACAGCTTCGTCTTCAACCTGGTCCAGTACCTGTACCAGCTGGGCGCCGAGTGCGAGGTCCTGCGCAACGACGAGGTGTCGACGGCGCACGCCCAGGACGGCTTCGACGGCGTCCTGCTCTCCCCGGGGCCCGGCACTCCGGAGCAGGCGGGCGTCTGCGTCGACATGGTCCGGCACTGCGCCGCCACGGGCGTCCCGGTCTTCGGCGTCTGCCTCGGCATGCAGTCGATGCAGGTGGCGTACGGCGGTGTCGTGGACCGCGCGCCCGAGCTGCTGCACGGCAAGACCTCGCCGGTGGAGCACGCCGGCAAGGGCGTCTTCGCGGGCCTGCCCTCGCCCTTCACGGCGACGCGCTACCACTCCCTGGCCGCCGAGCCCGCCACGGTCCCGGCCGAGCTGGAGGTCACGGCCCGGACCCACGACGGCATAGTCATGGGCCTGAGGCACCGCGAACTTCCGGTCGAGGGTGTGCAGTTCCACCCCGAGTCGGTGCTGACCGAGCACGGGCACCGGATGCTGGCCAACTGGCTGGTGGAGTGCGGCGACCAGGGTGCGGTGGCGAGGTCGGCCGGGCTCGCCCCGGTGGTGGGCAGGGCCACGGCGTGACGGCGCTGCGCCCCGAGCGCGAGTCCGACACCTCGTACGGGCAGCAGTCGTACGGGGCGCCGGGTGCGTTCGAGGACTGGTCGGGCTCGGGGGCGTACGGCGCCTCCCCGCAGCCGGAGCCGCAGCCGAACCCGCAGCCACAGCCGTACATGTCAGAGCCGTACATGTCAGAGTCGTATGTGCCGGAGCCCGAGCCGGATCCGTACGCGGCGTCGTACGAGCCTCTCCCCGAGGAGCCGTACCTTCCTCCGGTCGACGAGGAGACGGTGGCGCTGCGGATCCCGGATCCGCCGCCCGCGGCCGGTGACTCCACAACGGGCTCTCCGGGCTCCTCCGCCCCGCGGCAGGCCGGACCGGCCCATGGTGGCCGGGCGGCCCGCAGAAAGGCCGCCAAGCGCCGTCACGGGCGCCATGGAGGCGCTCCGGACGCCCGCTCGGCTCAGGAGGACCCGGCTCAGGAGGGCCCGGCTCGGGAAGGGCGGCGGGCGCCGCTGTCACGGGTCGAGGCGCGGCGGCAGGCCAAGGCGCGCAAGCCGGGCGCCGCGGTCGTCGCCAGCCGGGCGATAGGTGAGGTTTTCATCACGACCGGCGTGCTGATGCTGCTGTTCGTCACCTACCAGCTGTGGTGGACGAACGTGCGGGCGCACGCCCAGGCCGGCAAGGAGGCCAGCAGCCTCCAGGACGACTGGGCGAACGGCAAGCGCAACCCGGGGGCCTTCGAGCCGGGGCAGGGCTTCGCCATCCTGCACATCCCGAAGCTGGACGTGGTCGTGCCGATCGCCGAGGGCACCAGCAACAAGGGCGTCCTGGACCGGGGCATGGTCGGGCATTATGCGGACGGCGCGCTGAAGACCGCGATGCCGGGCGACAAGAGCGGCAACTTCGGGCTCGCGGGTCACCGCAACACTCATGGAGAACCGTTCCGGTACATCAACAAACTCACGCCGGGTGACCCGATCGTCGTCGAGACGCAGGACGAGTACTTCGTCTACAAGATGGCGTCGATCCTGCCGGTGACCCCGCCGAGCAACACGAGTGTCCTGAAGCCCGTCCCCACCGGGTCGGGATTCACCGAGCCCGGCCGGTACATCACGCTGACCACGTGCACGCCGGAGTTCACCAGCAAGTACCGGATGATCGTCTGGGGCAAGATGGTCGAGGAACGGCCGCGCAGCAAGGGCAAGCCGGATGCGCTCGTCAGTTAAGGGCAGATGACCAGTGGCAGCGACCACCGACACGGACCACGAAGAGCACATCGGCGCGCCCGCGCCGCGGCGGGCGGCGGCACGCCGCCGGCCCGGCCCGATCGCCATAGCGGTCAGTGTCTTCGGGGAACTCCTCATCACCGCGGGCCTGGTCCTCGGTCTGTTCGTCGCCTACTCGCTGTGGTGGACGAACGTCGTCGCCGACCGCGCGGCCGGCAAGCAGGCCGACAAGGTCCGTGACGACTGGGCCCACGGCCGGGGCGGCCCGGGCGTGCTGGACACCAAGAACGGCATCGGCTTCCTGCACGTGCCCGCGATGAGCGGCAGTGAGGTGCTGGTCGAGAAGGGTACGTCGAACAAGATCCTCAACGACGGTGTCGCCGGTTACTACACCGATCCCGTCAAGGCGACCCTGCCGATGTCGGGGAAGACCGGCAACTTCTCCCTCGCGGCTCACCGGGACGGCCACGGCGCCAAGTTCCACAAGATCGACAAGATCAAGAAGGGCGACCCGATCGTCTTCGAGACGAAGGACAAGTGGTACGTCTACAAGGTCTACGACATCCTTCCCGAGACCTCGAAGTACAACGTCAAGGTCCTGTCCAAGGTCCCGAAGGAATCGGGGAAGAAGAAGCCGGGCCACTACATCACCCTGACGACCTGCACGCCGGTGTACACGAGCACGTACCGCTACGTCGTGTGGGGCGAGCTGGAACGGGTCGAGAAGGTGGACGCGGACCGGACACCGCCGAAGGAACTGGGCTGAAGGTCCTGTTGTGGGCCTTCCAGTCGTCGATCCGGTCGTCGAGGGATACGGCGTCGGTCGGGACGGGGTTTTCCACAGGCTGTGTGCGCGCCAGGTACTCCATGTCGAGGAGATACACACGTACCTGACGTGCGACTTCGCTGTCTCGGAGCAGCATGGCGACGTTGAGGACGGCGTGTCGGGAGAAGAGGGCGAGGGACCGGGTGCGGGACTGGATTCCACTGAGGTTCTTGAAGGACCTCAGTTCTTCAGTTCTTCGCCGGTCAGCAGACCGTAGCCGTTGGCCATCAGCTCGGTGCGATGGTCCTTGACAAGTGACTCTGTTGAGCACGTCCGTGCGGTCGAGCACGCTGCGGCGCAGAGTCCGCGATTCCACCAGCGCCATTTCGTTGATCACGACTTGTCCTTCGACTCGTATGGCCGGGGCGGAGTTCCGATGCCCCACCGCGATGACGCCCTCGCCGCCTACGACGCGGCCCGCCGCCGCCCCGACCAGCGGCTGGCCCGCGCGGCCCGGCTGATGAACCGCGCCTGATACGCGAAAGGGCCTG
>NZ_JBSHKH010000212.1:0-8087 GCF_053643595.1 Streptomyces sp. NPDC055506
GTCGTGGACCGTCGGCCCCCTGGCGTGTGACAGGCCCGGAGCGAGCAGCGGACACCGCCCGTCAGCTGGACGCGCTCATCGAGGGCCTGACCCTGCACCGCGCCCTCGACACCGAGCCGCAGAGCCGCGAGCTGACACGGCTGGCGGTCACGCGCCTGACGACCGCCGAGGTCAGGCCTCCTGGCGTTTGAGGTCCGCCAGCAGCTGATGCAGCGGCTCCGTCGCCCGGCGGCGGTACTCCTGGATCGCCCAGCCGTTCCCGTCCGGGTCGGTGAAGTGCATGAACGTGGCACCGTCGTCCGGCGTGTACTGGACCGGCTCCGACACGTCGAGGCCGCGTTCGACGAGCTCCGCGTGGGCCGCCTTGATGTCGGCGACGCACAGTTGGAGGCCCTGGTACGAGCCGGGGGCCGGGGTGGGGCCCGGTGTCATCTCCCAGATCGACTCGCCGAGCGCGATCGAGCAGCCGGAACCCGGAGGGGTCAGCTGGACGATCCGCATCCCGGGCATGACCTCCTGGTCGATGTCGACGTGGAAGCCGACCTTGTCCCGGTAGAAGTCCCGGGCGCGGTCGATGTCGGTGACGGGCAGCGGGATCACTTCGAGAGTGAAGTCCATGGCGTGACTCCTTCGTCAGGCATCCGTCGGGCGTCGGACTACGGCTCAGGCGAACCGCCACCGCGTCTGGCTGAACGGCTCCCCCTTACCGAAGCCGAAAACCGTGCGCGGCGCCACCGCGTAGACGGCGGCGTGCCCCGCGCCGTGGTGGAAATAGCCCTCCCGTACCTCGAAGTGCCAGAAACTGCCGTACTTGGCCTCCCACCCGGCGGCCAGTTCGCGTAGCCGGGCGTCGTCGGTCACGCGCCTCGCCTCGCCCTCCACCACCAGGTCGTAGCCCCTGTCCCAGGTGTTCGTGCCGGTGGTGAGCACGACGTGCGGGTTTTCCGCCAGGTTCCGCGCCTTGCGCTCCTCCGGGCCCGTGCAGAAGTGCAGGGCGCCGTCAGACCAGATCGCCGGCAGCGGGGTGACATGCGGGCGCCCGTCCGGTCGTACCGTCGTGATCCAGAACAGCTCCGCCGCCGTGAGCCGCGCTTCGGCCTCCTGCCAGTCGGTCGCGGTGGCCTTCTCGTCGCTGTAGCGGCGGTCCAGCCTGGTCTCGGGGTGCATGGTGGTCATGAGTGTCCTCCCGGCCTCTCGCTTTCCCCCGCTTCACAGGGCAGACCCCGTCCGTCCACCGAACTCATCGGAGCCTGACCCGGGCTCTGCGGTTACGCTCAAAGCCGTACGACCTTGATCCGAAGAAGACCGAAGCAAGACCGAATCAAGACCGAAGCAAGACCGACGCGAGTCCGAGGGAGGCCCGGGATGACGGCGGCGCCGGGGCGCAGGAGCAGTACCTTCACACGGCTGCTGCGGCACGGCTTCACCGACGCCTCAGCCGCCGAACGGCTCCTGGACAGTGCCGAACTCGTGCCCCTGCGCGACGACCCGGTACTGCTCGAAGCGCTGGGCGGGACCGCCGACCCCGATCTCGCGCTGCTCGGCCTCGTCCGGCTGCTGGAGGCCCAGCCGAACCCCGGCGCCCGCCGGGAACTGCTCGACACGCTGATCGCGGCCAAGCCGCTGCGCGACCGGCTGCTCGGCGTGCTCGGCGCCTCCACCGCCCTCGCCGACCACCTCGCCCGGCACCCCGGCGACTGGCAGGCGCTCGTCATGTACGAGGCGTACGACCTGCACCCCGGGGTGGAGGAGTTCGAGGCCGGCCTCGCGGAGGCCACCGACCCGGTCTCCCTGCGCGTCGCCTACCGGCGCTGTCTGCTGTCCATCGCCGCCCGGGACGTGTGCGGCACGACCGGCGTCGCCGAGTCCGCCGCCGAGCTCGCCGACCTCGCCACCGCCACCCTGCGCGCCGCCCTCGGTCTCGCCGAGGCCGCCGCGCCCGAGGACGCCGCCCTGTGCAGGCTCGCCGTCGTCGCGATGGGCAAGTGCGGCGGCCACGAGCTCAACTACGTCTCCGACGTGGACGTCATCTTCGTGGGGGAGGCCACCGAGGGAGCCGACGAGACCAAGGCCGTGCGGGCCGCGACCCGGCTCGCCTCGCACATGATGCGGATCTGCTCGGAGACCACGGTCGAGGGCTCCATCTGGCCCGTGGACGCCAACCTCCGGCCCGAGGGCAGAAACGGCCCGCTCGTACGGACCCTCTCCAGCCACCTCGCCTACTACCAGCGCTGGGCCAAGACCTGGGAGTTCCAGGCGCTGCTCAAGGCCCGCCCGGTGGCCGGCGACCTCGCTCTCGGCGAGGAGTACGTCGCCGCCGTCCAGCCCCTGGTGTGGAAGGCCGCCGAGCGCGAGAACTTCGTCCCCGACGTGCAGAAGATGCGCCGCCGGGTCGTGGAGAACATCCCCGTCGCCGAGGTCGACCGCCAGCTCAAACTGGGCCCGGGCGGCCTCAGGGACGTCGAGTTCGCCGTGCAGCTGCTCCAGCTGGTGCACGGCAGGACCGACACCTCCCTGCGCAGCGGTACGACCCTCGACGCGCTCAAGGCCCTCGCCTCCGGCGGCTACGTCGGCCGCGCGGATGCCGCCCAGCTCGACGAGGCCTACCGCTTCCTGCGCTCCATGGAGCACCGGATCCAGCTGTTCCGGCTGCGGCGGACCCACCTCGTCCCCGAGGACGAGGCCGAGCTGCGCCGCATCGGCCGCTCCCTCGGCCTGCGCGCCGACCCCGTCGCCGACCTGCACCGCGAGTGGCGCCGGCACGCCACCGTCGTACGCCGGCTGCACGAGAAGCTGTTCTACCGGCCGCTGCTCGACGCGGTCGCGCAACTCGCCTCCGGAGAGGCCCGGCTCAGGCCCGAGGCGGCCCGGGAGCGCATGGTCGCCCTCGGCTACGCCGACCCGGCCTCCGCCCTCCGGCACCTGGAGGCGCTGGCCTCCGGCGTCACCCGCAAGGCCGCCATCCAGCGCACCCTGCTGCCCGTCCTGCTGGGCTGGTTCGCCGACTCCGCCGACCCGGACGCGGGCTTGCTCAACTTCCGCAAGGTCTCGGACGCCCTCGGCAAGACCCCCTGGTACCTGCGGCTGCTGCGGGACGAGGGCGCCGCCGCGCAGAACCTCGCCCGTGTGCTGTCCGCCGGGCGGCTCGCGCCCGACCTGCTGATGCGCGCCCCGGAGGCGGTGGCGCTGCTCGGCGACGGGGACGGCGGCGGTCTGGAACCGCGCTCCCGCACCCATCTGGAGCAGGAGATACTCGCCGCCGTGAAACGGGCCGACGGGGCCGCCCAGGCGGTCACCGCCGCACGCGGGGTGCGCCGCCGCGAGCTGTTCCGTACGGCCGCCGTCGACATCGTCGGCTCCTACGGCACCGAGGAGCAGCCCGCCGAGGCCGACCAGGGCGCGCTGGTGGACCAGGTCGGCGGCGCGGTGTCGGACCTGACGGCGGCGACGCTCGCCGGCACCCTGCGGGCCGTGGTGCGGGAGGGCTGGGGCGACAGTCTGCCCACCCGGTTCGCGATCATCGGCATGGGCCGTTTCGGCGGGCACGAGCTGGGCTACGGCTCCGACGCGGACGTGCTGTTCGTGCACGAGCCCCGGGACGGCGTCGACGAGCAGGAGGCCGGGCAGGCCGCCAACAAGGTCGTCTCGGAGATGCGCCGCCTGCTCCAGATCCCCAGCGCCGACCCGCCCCTGCTCATCGACGCCGACCTGCGCCCCGAGGGCAAGTCCGGGCCGCTCGTCCGGACCCTCAAGTCGTACGAGGCGTACTACCGCCGGTGGTCCCTGACCTGGGAGTCGCACGCGCTGCTGCGGGCCGAGCCCGTCGCCGGGGACGAGGACCTGGGCCGCCGGTTCATCGAGCTGATCGACCCGCTGCGCTACCGGGCCGACGGGCTCGACGACGAGGCCGTACGCGAGATCCGGCGGCTCAAGGCCCGGATGGAGTCCGAGCGGCTGCCGCGCGGCGCCGACCCCAAGCTGCACGCCAAGCTGGGCCCGGGCGGTCTGTCCGACGTGGAGTGGACCGTGCAGCTGCTGCAACTGCGGCACGGCTCGGCGGAGCCGGGCCTGCGCACCACCCGCACCCGCCAGGCCCTGGCCGCCGCCCGCACGGCCGGGCTGATCACGGAGGAGGACGCCGCGACCCTGGACGAGGCCTGGGTCCTCGCGACCCGCGTACGCAACGCGGTGATGCTGGTCCGCGGCCGGGCCGGCGACACGTTCCCCACCGAGCCCCGCGAACTGGCGGCGGTCGGCCGCTACCTGGGGTACGGCCCCGGCCACGCGGGCGACATGCTCGACGCCTACCGCCGCACGGCCCGCAGGGCCCGGGGCGTGGTGGAGGAACTGTTCTACGGGGTGGCGGAGCGCTAGGCCGACGGCCCGCGGCCGGCTCGAACCCGCACGCGGTGCCCGGGTGGCGAGGCGGATCTCGCCGGGACCAGGCGCGGCAGCGCGTACGGCTGGGTGCCGTACCAGAGCCTCGCCACCGTGAATCCGAAGGCCAGGCAGAGCAGGCCGCCCACCGCGTCCAGCCAGAAGTGGTTCGCGGTGGCGACGATGACCACCAGGGTCAGCGTCGGGTACAGCAGGCCCAGCACCCGCACCCAGGGGACCGACGCCAGCGCGAAGATCGTCAGGCCGCACCACAGGGACCAGCCGATGTGCATCGACGGCATCGCGGCGTACTGGTTGGACATGTGCTTCAGGTCGCCGGAGGCCATCGATCCCCAGGTCTGGTGGACCATGACGGTGTCGATGAAGTCGCTGCCGTTCATCAGGCGCGGAGGCGCCAGGGGATACAGGTAGTAGCCGACCAGGGCGACGGCGGTGGTCGCGAACAGCACCAGCCGGGTCGCCGCGTACCGGCCGGGGTGCCGACGGAACAGCCACACGAGCACACCCAGCGTCACCACGAAGTGGAGCGTCGCGTAGTAGTAGTTCATGCCGATGATCAGCCAAGTCACCGCGTTCACGGTGTGATTGACCGACTCCTCCACGGCGATGCCCAGCTGGTGCTCGGCCTGCCAGATCCAGTCGGCGTTGCGCAGTGCTTCGGCCCTCTGCTCGGGCACGGCGTTGCGGATCAGCGAGTACGTCCAGTAACTCACCGCGATCAGCAGGATCTCGAACCAGAACCGGGGCCGGCGCGGGGTGCGCGGACGGTGCTGCGAACCCGGGCCGCTCTCGGCCGTAACGGTCTGCGGAAGGGCCGATTCCAGGCCTTCCGGCTTCGTCACGGTCGTATCACCCATAGGCGCAAAGTCTGCCAGAAAAGGACTTCCTCACCGATCATCCCTCGGCCGGGCCCGTGCCGCATGTTCTCCCAACGGCGAGATCAGGCCACGACGTCAGGAACGACCGCGATCCCCGGGTGCCGAAGCGGTCGATCCGCGCACCACCAGCTCCGGCATGAACACGAACTCGCTGTGCGGGGCCGGGGTCCCGCCGATCTCCTCCAGCAGCGTGCGCACCGCCGCCTGGCCCATCGCCGGGACCGGCTTGCGGATCGTGGTCAGCGGCGGATCGGTGAAGGCGATCAGCGGCGAGTCGTCGAAGCCGACCACCGAGATGTCCTTCGGCACGTCCAGGCCCAGCTGCCGGGCCGCCCTGATCGCGCCCAGCGCCATCATGTCGCTGGCGCAGACCACGGCCGTGCAGTTCCGCTCGATCAGGGCCGTGGTCGCCGCCTGGCCGCCCTCCAGGGTGTAGAGCGAGTGCTGGACCAGCTCCGTCTCCACGGCCTCGGCGCCCAGGCCCAACTGGTCCTGCATCGTGCGCACGAACCCCTCGATCTTGCGCTGCACCGGCACGAACCGCTTCGGCCCCAGGGCCAGCCCGATCCGCTGGTGCCCCAGGGACACCAGGTGCGTGACCGCCAGGCTCATCGCGGCACGGTCGTCGGGGGAGATGAACGGCGCCTGCACCTTCGGCGAGAAACCGTCGACCAGCACATACGGCACACCCTGCGCGCGCAGCCGGTCGTAGCGCTGCATGTCGGCGGTGGTGTCCGCGTGCAGCCCGGAGACGTAGATGATGCCGGCGACCCCCCGGTCGACGAGCATTTCCGTGAGCTCGTCCTCCGTGGAACCGCCCGGCGTCTGGGTGGCGAGAACGGGGGTGTAGCCCTGCCTGGTCAGCGCCTGGCCGATGACCTGCGCCAGGGCCGGGAAGATCGGGTTCTCCAGCTCCGGAGTGATCAGGCCCACCAGGCCCTCGCTGCGCTGGCGCAGCCGCACCGGGCGTTCGTAGCCCAGCACGTCGAGGGCGGCCAGCACGGACTGGCGGGTGGTGGCGGCGACGCCCGGCTTCCCGTTGAGGACGCGGCTGACAGTCGCTTCACTCACCCCCGCCTGGGCGGCGATGTCGGCAAGCCGTGTGGTCACAGCACTGGACTGTAGCGGCCGGGGATCTCCTTGCACACCGACGGGACGCCTGGTGCGTGCCGTCCCACGGCCGGCTGCGGGTTGCTGGGTCATCGCGGTCCCCAAAAGTCGAGAAGAGGTCGTGGCCGGCGTCCGATCCGCAACGGATGATTCCCCCGACGGAAACGGATGGCAAGTGCTTGCAGAGTCTTGCACAACTGTCCGACTCCCCGCCGAACAGCCGGAAATCAAGGCTGCGGGGCGGTCGAGAGGAGGTCACGGCGGGATAACCATCGGCACCGCTTGCAAGTTTTTGCTGCAAGGTCTTTCGCAAGTCCTTGAAGCGCGGCTAATCTCACCGACGCCCGGCGGCCAACGGCGCAGTCGGCAGCACGAACGGGCTGACCCTCAAGGAGAACTCATGCGGCGTGGCATAGCGGCCACCGCGCTGGTGGCGTCCCTCGCCCTGGCGGCGACGGCGTGCGGCGGAAGCGACAGCGGCGACGAGGCCGACGGCCCGGTAACCATCACCTGGTGGGACACCTCCAACGCCACCAACGAGGCACCGACGTACCAGGCCCTCGTCAAGGAGTTCGAGGCCGCCCACAAGGACATCAAGGTCAACTACGTCAACGTCCCCTTCGACCAGGCGCAGAACAAGTTCGACACCGCCGCCGGTTCCAAGGGCGCCCCCGACGTGCTGCGTTCCGAGGTCGGCTGGACCCCCGCCTTCGCCAAGAAGGGCTTCTTCGCACCGCTCGACGGCACCGAGGCCCTCGCCGAGCAGGACAAGTTCCAGCCCAGCCTGATCGAGCAGGCCAAGTACGAGGGCAAGACCTACGGCGTCCCCTTCACCACGGACACCCTCGCCCTCGTCTACAACAAGGCCCTGTTCAAGAAGGCCGGCGTCGAGGCACCCAAGACCTGGGACGACCTGAAGAAGGCCGCCGCCACGATCAAGGACAAGACCGGCGTCGACGGCTACTGGGGCTCCACCCAGGCCTACTACGCGCAGAGCTTCCTCTACGGCGAGGGCGCCGACACCGTCGACGTCGACGCCAAGAAGATCACCGTCACCTCGCCCGCGGCCAAGAAGGCCTACGGCACCTGGCAGGGCCTGTTCAAGGGCAAGGGCCTGCACAAGGCCGACACCACCGCGGACGCCTACGCCCACATCCAGGAGGCGTTCGTCAGCGGCAAGGTCGCCTCGATCGTCCAGGGCCCGTGGGAGATCACCAACTTCTACAAGGGCTCCGCCTTCAAGGACAAGAACAACCTCGGCATCGCCACCGTCCCGGCCGGCTCCACCGGCAAGGCGGGCGCCCCGACCGGCGGCCACAACCTCTCCGTCTACGCCGGCTCCGACGCGGCCCACCAGAAGGCCTCGATGAAGTTCGTCAACTTCATGACCTCGGCGAAGGCCCAGGAGACCATCGCGCTGAAGAACTCCACGCTCCCCACCCGCGAGGACGCCTACACCGCCGAGGTCAAGGCCGACCCCGGCATCGCCGGCTACCAGGGCGTGCTGTCCTCCGCCCAGCCGCGTCCGGCGCTGCCCGAGTACAGCTCCCTGTGGGGCCCGCTGGACGACGAGCTGATCGAGATCGCCGGTGGCAAGGAGTCCCTGGACAAGGGCCTCGGTGACGCCGAGACCGCCATCACCAAGCTGGTGCCGGACTTCTCCAAGTGACCGCCGCGTGGCCGCCGGGTCCCCTCGGGGGG
>NZ_JBSHKH010000213.1:0-8041 GCF_053643595.1 Streptomyces sp. NPDC055506
GGGTCCCCCCGCTCGAGCGAAGCCGAGAGTGGGGGAGGCACCTCGTCGCGCCGAGTTGCGCAACGACCACGCCTTAGCTGTCGCGGGCCGAGGCTGGTGCCGTCCGGCGTCGGCCGAGGTCCGTCGGGGCCAGGAACAGCGCCAGGGTCGGGATCAGGTACAGGAGCCAGACCGTCACCTGGAGGACCGTCGGGTCGGGCTGGAAGTTGAAGACGCCCTTGAGGAGGGTGCCGTACCAGCTGTCCGGGGGGATCGTGGCGGAGATGTCGAAGGCCTTGTCCGTGAGGCCGGGCAGGAAGTCGGCCTCCTGGAGGTCGTGGAAGCCGTACGCAAGGACGCCCGCGGCCACGACCACGAGCATGCCGCCGGTCCAGGTGAAGAACTTCGCCAGGTTGATGCGCAGCGCGCCCCGGTAGAACAGCCAGCCCAGCAGAATCGCGGTCAACAGGCCCAGGGCGACACCGACCAGAGGCCGCGGCGTACCGTCGCTCGCCGCGTGGACCGAGGCCCAGACGAACAGGGCCGTCTCCAGGCCCTCCCGGCCCACGGCCAGGAACGCCGTGGCGACCAGCGCCCCCGTGCCCATCGCCAGCGCCGCGTCCAGCCTGCCGTGCAGCTCCGCCTTGAGATGGCGGGCGGTGCGGCGCATCCAGAACACCATCCACGTCACCAGGCCGACCGCGACGATCGACAGGGAACCGCCGAGCGCCTCCTGGGCCTGGAACGTCAGCTCCTGGGAGCCGAATTCGAGCACGCAGCCGAAGCCGAGCGCGAGGGCCACCGCCACTCCGATGCCGGTCCAGATCGGCTTCAGGGCGTCCCTGCGGTCCGTCTTGACCAGGTAGGCGATGAGGATGCAGACGACCAGGCTCGCCTCCAGGCCCTCGCGCAGACCGATCAGATAGTTGGAGAACATCGGGTCTACGCCTCCCCGGAGAACAGCGTCCGGCCCCACCAGTCGTCCTTGTCGCGGACGCCCGGCGGGATCGCGAAGAGCGCCGAACCCACGTGCTGGATGTACTCGTTGAGCGCGTCCGTCGCCAGATTGCGCTGGATCGGGATGAAGCCCTCGCGGACGTCCCGCTGATAGGCCAGGAAGAACAGGCCCGCGTCCAGGCGGCCCAGTCCGTCCGTGCCGTCGGTGAAGGAGTAGCCGCGGCGCAGGATCGTCGCCCCCCGGTTGGAGTCGGGATGCGCGAGCCGGACGTGCGCGTCGGGCTTCATCGCCTTCAGGAACGGCTCGTCGCGTTCCTTGGCCTTGCCGACCGGGGCGCCCTCGCCCTTGTCGCGGCCGAAGATGTCCTCCTGCTCCTGGAGCGAGGTGCGGTCCCACGGCTCGATGTGCATGCGGATGCGCCGGGCGACGAGGTAGGAGCCGCCCGTCATCCAGGCCGGGCCGCCGGCCTTCCCGTCCACCCATACGAACTTCCGCAGGCGGTCCGTCTCCGTGCCCGCGATGTTGCGCGTACCGTCCTTGAAGCCCATCAGGTTGCGCGGGGTCTGCGCCTCGGGCGTCGTCGACGACGTCTTGCCGAAGCCGAGCTGCGACCAGCGGATGACCACCGTGCCCATCCCGATGCGGGCCAGGTTGCGGATGGCGTGCACGGCGACCTGTGGATCGTCCGCGCAGGCCTGGACGCACAGGTCGCCGCCGCTGCGGGCCTCGTCGAGGCTGTCGCCCGCGAACTTCGGCAGGTCGACCAGGGCTTCGGGCCGGTGGTCCGCGAGTCCGAACCTCTCGAACAGGGTCGGGCCGAAGCCGATCGTCAGCGTCAGGCGGGAGGGCTTGAGACCGAGGGCCTCGCCCGTGTCGTCCGGGGGCGCCTCGGGCAGGCCACCGTAGGCGCCCTCGCCCACCGGGTGCCCGGCCGTCATCCGCCGGGCGGCCTCCGTCCAGTCCTTCAGCAGCCGGACGAACTGCGCGCGGTCCTCCGTCGTCACGTCGAACGCTGCGAAGTGCAGGCGGTCCTGCACCGGGGTGGCGATGCCCGCCTGGTGCGCGCCGTGGAAGGGAACCGCGGCTCCGGCACCGGCGGGGGCTTCGTCGTCGCCGCGGGCCATCGCGACCGCGCCGCCCGCCGCGGCGGCGCCGAGCGCGAGGCCCGCACCGCCCCAGCCGAGCAGCGAACGGCGCGAGGGGGACGCCGGGTTGGTGTCCGTCATCGTGGCACCCCGCTACTTGGCGACCGCTGCGGCGAGCTTGGACAGCGGCTCCGCGAGGGCGTTCACCGCGTCCGACAGCTCCTTGCGGTCCGCCTTGCCGACCTTGTCGTACGAGGTGAAGTCGTACGACGTGGTGTTCGGGCGGTACTTGTCGAGCAGCTTGTCCAGCGCCGTGAACTGCTTGTCCAGTTCGGTGACGAGGGCCGCGTCGTTCTCCTTCGCGACCGGCTTGAGCAGCTCGTAGGACTGCTGCGCGCCCTCGACGTTGGCCTTGAAGTCGACCAGGTCCGTGTGCGAGTAGCGCTCCTCCTCGCCGGTGACCTTGCCGGTGGCGACCTCGTCGAGGAGTTCCTTGGCGCCGTTGGCCATGGAGGTGGGGGTGATCTCGGCCTTGCCGACCCGCTTCTGCCAGTCCTTCAGGTCGGTGATGAGCGTGCCGGCGAGTTCCTTCTCGCGGTCGCCGATCTTCTTGTCCTGCCAGAGGGCCTTCTCCAGGCGGTGCCAGCCGGTCCAGTCGGTGGCCGGGTCCTGGCCGTCCTCCAGGCCGTCCTCGCGGACGTCGACCTTCGGGTCGATGTCGCCGAAGGACTCGGCGACCGGCTCGGTGCGCTCCCAGCCGATGCGGGAGGGGGCGTACGCCTTCTTCGCGGCTTCGAGGTCGCCGTCCTTGACGGCCTTTGCGAACGCCTCGGCCTTGGGCAGCGTCTCGTCGGCCTGGGCCTGGACGTAGGCGCGGTAGTCCGCCACCGCCTTGTCCAGGCGCGGATCGCGCTTGACGGCCTTGCCGCCGGTGACCTTGACGGCCTGACGGATGCCGTCGCCCTTCATGCCGGGCTTGCAGGCGATCTGGTAGTCGCCGGCCTTCACCTCGGCGGTGACGCGCTGCTTGGTGCCGGGGCCTATGTTCTCCCGCTCGGTGACCACGCGGTCGTCCGGGAAGAGGACGTAGACCTCGGTGACCTTGGAACCCTTGTTCTCGACGGCCAGTTCGACGTGCCCGGCCGGGAACTCCTTCTTCGACACCTCGCACTTGTCGTCCGTCGCCGTGACGTGGACGACGTGGTCGCCGTCCTTGGCGTTGCTCTTCTCGGTGCAGCCGGTGACGGCGGTCAGGGCCGCCGCGACGGCGATCGCGAGGGAAGCGGGTCTGGCGGGTCGCATGAGGGCTCCAGGGAAGGAAAGGTGAGGCTCACCTAAGGGCCACATCAGGATGCCCGAATGGCTCAAAATTGCCGTCATGAATGAGTCAAGAAGGGGTCAAGGCTCCCGCCGCGGGGTCACCAGGAGCGCTCCTGTCCGGGGGTGCGGGAGGACCTCGACGGGCTGGTCGTAGACCTCGGTCAGCAGTCGTTCGGAGAAGACCTCGGCGGGCGGGCCGTCCGCCGCGACGCGACCGGCGCACAGCAGCGCGACCCGGTGCGCATAGGCCGCGGCGAGCCCCAGGTCGTGCACCACCACGACCACCGCGTCACCGGTGTGCGCCCTTGACCGGCACAGTCGCAGCACCAGTTCCTGGTGCCGCAGGTCCAGCGCCGCGGTCGGCTCGTCGAGCAGCAGGAGCGGGGCATGCTGGGCGAGCACCCGGGCCAGCGCCACCCGGGCCCGCTCGCCGCCGCTGAGCGCGGAGAACGGGCGCGTGGCGAAGCCGGTCACCTCGGTGGCGGCCATGGCCTCGGCGACGGCCCGGTCGTCGTCGGCCGGGGTCGTGGCGGGGGACGCGGCGTGCGGAGCCCGGCCCATGCGGACGACCTCCTCGACCGTGAAGGGGAAGGAGAGCGCCGGGGACTGGGGCAGGACCGCCCGGCGCAGGGCGAGATCGGGCGCGGGCCAGTCCGCCGCCGGGCGGCCGTGGACGCGTACGACCCCCTCGGCGGCCGGGACATCGGCGGCCAGGGCGCTCAACAGGGTCGACTTTCCCGCCCCGTTGGGGCCGACCAGGGCGAGGACCTCACCGGCGCGCACCGTGAGGTCGACCCCCTTCAGCACATCGAGGGCCCCGAGCCGGACACGCAGGCCCCGCGTCTCGGCCAGGACGTCGCCAGGAGCGGGCGGGGCAGGGGGAGTGGGACGTCGGGTACGCAGGCGGATCACGCCCAGCCTCCTTGTCGGCGCCGGGTGCGGCGCAGCAGCCAGAAGAAGAACGGGCTGCCGAGCAGAGCCGTCAGCACCCCGAGGGGGAGTTCGGCGGGCGCGGCGACCGTACGGGCCGTCAGATCCGCCGCCAGCAGGACGAGCGACCCGAGCAGCGCGCTGCCCGGGATCAGGAACCGGTGTCCGGGGCCCGCGAGCATGCGCAGCAGGTGCGGGACCACCAGGCCCACGAACCCGATGATCCCGGAGACGCTCACCGCCGCCGCGGTCAGCAGCGCGATGACGAGGACCAGCACGATCCGCAGCCGCTCCACGTCCACGCCCAGATGCCGCGCGGGCCGCTCGCCGAGGGCCAGGAGGTCCAGGCGGCGGGAGTACAGGGGCGCGACCGCCAGGCCGAGTGCCGCGCACGGCAGGACCGCCAGCACCTTCGGCCAGGTCGCCTGGGAGAGCGAGCCGAGCTGCCAGAAGGTGATCTGGTTGACCGCGGCGGTGTCCGCGAAGAAGAGGAACAGGCCGATCAGCGCCCCAGCGAAGGCGTTCACCGCGATACCGGTGAGGATCAGCGTCACCACCTCCGTACGGCCGCCCGACCGCGACATCGCGTAGACGAGCAGCACCGTCACCAGACCTGAGGCGAAGGCGAAGACGGACACCGTCCAGGTGCCGAGGACGTTCACGCCGAGCGCGATCGCCCCGACCGCGCCGACCGCGGCGCCGGAGGAGACGCCGATGACGCCCGGCTCGGCGAGCGGGTTGCCGAACACGCCCTGCATCAGCGCGCCCGCGCAGCCCAGCGAGGCACCGACCAGCAGGGCCAGCACGATCCGCGGGAACCGCACGCTCCACAGCACCGACTCGGCCACCCGGTCCAGCTCCCCGCCGCCCAGCCCCAGCCGGTGCTGCACGGAGGCGAGGACGTCACCGACCGGGACGGGATAGGCGCCGGTGCCGGCGGCGACCGGGACCAGGACGAGCAGGGCGGCGACCAGTCCGGCGGTCAGCGGCCATGCCGTAGTACGGCGTCTTCGGGGCGGGCTCTCGGCCGGGGCGCTCGTGGTGGGCCTCTCCAGGACGGTCATCCAGCCTTACCTGCGCTCTCTGTCGGTCGTCGTGGCGGGGGAAAGGTTCAAGGCAGAATTGCCCTCGTGACTGACTACGACGTACTCCGTGTCTTCTGCGGGCCGCGCGGTGGCTACGGCAATGAACTCGGGGTCGTCCGCGAGGGTTCGGTGATGCCCGGGGAGAGCGAGCGGCAGGAGTTCGCCGCGAAACTCGGCTTCAGCGAGACCGTGTTCGTCGACGATCCCGAGCGCGGCGTGATCGACATCTACACGCCGGCCCTGCGGCTGCCCTTCGCCGGGCATCCCTGTGTCGGGACGGCGTGGCTGCTCGACGTGCCCGAACTGGTCGTCCCCGCCGGGGTGGTCGGTGCCCGGCAGGACGGGGAGTTCTGCTGGATCGAGGCGCGGGCCGAGTGGGTGCCGCCGCGCACCCTGCGGCAGTACGGCAGCGCCGCCGAGGTCGACGATCTGGCCGTACCGCCGCCGGGGGAGTGGGTCTACGCCTGGGCCTGGGAAGACGAGCCCGCCGGCCGGGTCCGCGCCCGGGCCTTCCCCGGCCGCGGCGACGGCATCGACGAGGACGAGGCGACCGGGGCGGCCGCCCTGCTGCTCACCGACCGGCTGGGCCGGGCCCTCAACATCACCCAGGGCGCCGGCTCCCAGCTGCTGACCGCGCCCC
This sequence comes from Streptomyces sp. NPDC055506, assembly GCF_053643595.1. NCBI lineage: Bacteria > Bacillati > Actinomycetota > Actinomycetes > Kitasatosporales > Streptomycetaceae > Streptomyces > Streptomyces sp. NPDC055506. Next base: position 5,998 of record NZ_JBSHKH010000213.1, read on the forward strand.
AGCCGGGCGGCTGGACCGAGGTCGGCGGCCGGGTCCACCTCGAACGCTGAACGGACGGAGGCCTCGCGGCCCTACGCCGACAGCGGGAACTCCTCGCCCAGCGCCTGGAACACCGCGTTGTTCAGCGCGTACGCCCGCTTGCACTCGGCCACGGCCCGCTGCCGCTCCAGCTCGTCACCGGGCACCGCGTCCAGCAGGGCGCAGTAACTCCGCTTGAAGGCGGCCGGGTTGGGGATCTGTTCGAAGACGTAGAAGCGGACCCCGTCGCCCTTCTTCGTGAAACCCCACGCCCTCTCGGCCGTGTCGCGGATGATCTGCCCGCCGGAGAGGTCGCCGAGGTAGCGGGTGTAGTGGTGCGCGACATAGCCGGCCGGCCAGGTGCGGGCGCACTCGGTGATCCGCTCCGCGTACTCCAGGGTGGCGGGCAGCGCGCTGATGCCCGACCGCCAGCCGGGGCCGCGCAGATACTCCAGGTCCTGCTCCAGCGAGGCCATGCGGAACAGCTCCGGGCGGACGAACGGGCCGGCCACCGGGTCCGCCGCCAGCCGCGCGGCCCCCGACTCCAGCGCCCCGTACACGAACCACAGCTGCTCCGTGTAGCGCGCGAACGCGTCGACGCCCAGTTTGTGCCCCAGCAGGTCGCTCATGAAGGTCGAGCCCCTGACCTCCTCGTGCTGCTCTCGGGAAGCGGTCCGAATGAGGGTCGAGAAGGATTCCATGGCGACACTTTCTATGGTTAGGCTAACCTAAGTCAATAGCCTTGCCGACCTGTTGTCGGTAAACTTCCCGACGCGACGTCGGTAAAAACCTGCGGACATCAGAAACGGCCCGCCCTCCGGGGAGAGCGGGCCGTTCGACGGTGTACGTGCGGGTGGGTGCTACGGCAGCGTGAGGATCTCCGCGCCGGTGTCCGTCACCACCAGCGTGTGCTCGAACTGGGCCGTCCGCTTGCGGTCCTTCGTCACGACCGTCCAGCCGTCGTCCCACATGTCGTACTCGTGCGTCCCGAGCGTCAGCATCGGCTCGATCGTGAACGTCATACCGGGCTGGATCACGGTCGTCGCGTGCGGGCTGTCGTAGTGCGGGATGATCAGCCCGGAGTGGAACGACGAGTTGATGCCGTGACCCGTGAAGTCCCGCACCACCCCGTATCCGAACCGCTTCGCGTACGACTCGATGACCCGGCCGATGATGTTGATCTGCCGGCCGGGCCGGACCGCCTTGATGGCCCGCTCGAGGGACTCCCGCGTCCGCTCCACCAGCAGCCGCGACTCCTCGTCGACCTCGCCCACCAGGTACGTCGCGTTGTTGTCGCCGTGCACGCCGCCGATGTACGCCGTCACGTCGAGGTTGATGATGTCGCCGTCGCGCAGGACGGTGGAGTCCGGGATGCCGTGGCAGATGACCTCGTTGACCGAGCTGCACAGCGACTTCGGGAAGCCGCGGTAGCCCAGCGTCGAGGGGTAGGCGCCGTGGTCGCACATGTACGCGTGCGCCACCTTGTCCAGCTCGTCCGTGGTCACCCCTGGGGCGATCAGCTTCGCGGCCTCCGCCATCGCCCGGGCGGCGATCCGGCCGGCGACGCGCATCGCCTCGATCGTCTCTGGGGTCTGCACCTCCGGTCCGGTGTACGGCGTCGGCGCGGACTTGCCGACGTACTCGGGGCGGCGGATGTTTCCGGGCACGGGACGGGTGGGGGACAGCTCCCCCGGGACGAGCAGTGACTGGCCAGACATGCCAGCGAGTCTAACCAGCGCCCATGGGGGAACATGTCGATGGCGAGAGGAGCTGGTCATGGCCCTGTTCAAGAAGCGCACGGTCGGCAAGCCGGGTGAGTGGTACTACTGCCTGGAGCACAAGAAGGTCGAGGAGGGGCCGGAGTGCCCCAACAAGGACCGTTTCGGGCCGTACGCCTCCCGCACGGAGGCCGAACACGCGATGGCGACCGCCCGCGAGCGCAACCTCCAGTGGGAGAACGACCCCAAGTGGCACGACGCCCCGACGGGCGGCCGCGACGACACCCCCTGAGTACGTACCCCCGCGT
>NZ_JBSHKH010000214.1:0-7757 GCF_053643595.1 Streptomyces sp. NPDC055506
GTTGGGGGCCCTGTGGGGGGTCTTGTTTTTCCGCCGCCGGGGGGCGCCCCCCGCCCCTCCGGCGCGCCCCCGGGTGCGAGGGCCCTGGGGGCTCCGCCACATGGCCCTTCGCGCCGCACGCCGATCGCACGCACCGAACGCCGCTCCTTGTTCCGCGGAGATCCATCAGGACGCCCCCAGGGCCTGTGGAGCAGGCCCTGCCGGTGTTGCCCTCGTACCCCTCGCTCACGTCCTGCCGCCCCTCGGTGACGATCGGTCAAGCCCAGCGCGTGCTCCGGTAGTTGCGGTGTGCGACCCGCCGCGCGCCCTTGCGGAGGACGATCCTACGTTTCTTGCCCGGGGGCGCATCAAGGGTCTCATGAGGACACATGCGCGGGCGTACGATCCCAGTCCTCCGGCAGTGACGGTACAGCCCAGGACGGATCCGGGCGCCAGTGCTGCCAGCCTTCCGAGAACGGCGGCCCCCACGCGCGGATCACCTCCACCGCGGCCTGCCCCGCCGCTCGTACCTTTTCCGCCTGTTGGTCGTCCATCAACCCGTCCCGCCGGGCCTGGGCGAACTCGTCCTCGTCCCGCCAGTGCCAACTTCGGTCCGGATGGACGGAAATGTCCAGGAAGTGGTCCACGGAGTCCACACCGCCCTCCCAACGGACCAGCGGCTCCTCCAGGTTCACGTACCAGTTCTTGAACTGCCAGCCCGGATCCCAGAACAGCCACACCGACCAGGGCTCGCCGGGCCGGGCCAGCTTCAGGACACCCGTACCGAACCACCGGTCGCGCTGCACGGTGCGCGGCTTGGTGTAGCGCGACTCCAGCGGCTCCAGGTGCACGGGGGTGCCGTCGGCGAGCACGGGCTTCACGCATTCGGTGCCCGGCGCCAGCCATACGGCGAGCAGCTCCGCGTCGTCCCGTACGACGGTGACGGGACGCACGATGTGCAGATGCGCGCCGCCGTTCTCCCGGTACCGCCACAGGATCCGGCTCCCGGGCGCCCAGAAGCCTGCCGCACCACCCGTTTCCACGCGTCTCACCGCTCCACCCTCTGCCATGCACAGATATTAGGTGCCATAGGCATACGACGCTGCGGCGCGTGTCATGGTTCACGCGCCGGGCGTACTCGCTCCTCGAATCGTCACGGGTGCGTCATCCGCAGGACATCCAGTGCCTCGTCGAGCTGCTCCCTGGTCAGGTCGCCGCGCTCCACGTACCCGCCGTCCAGGACGACCTGACGGATGGTCTTCCGCTCGGCCAGCGCCTTCTTGGCGACCTTCGCGGCCTCCTCGTACCCGATGTACTTGTTGAGCGGTGTGACGACGGAGGGGGAGGACTCGGCGTACTCCCGCGCGCGCTCACGGTTCGCCGTGACGCCGTCCACGGTCCGGTCGGCGAGCAGCCGCGAGACGTTGGTGAGCAGCCGGATCGACTCCAGCACGTTCTTCGCGATGACCGGCAGCATGACATTGAGCTCGAAGTTGCCGGCGGCGCCCGCCGTGGCCACGGTCGCGTCGTTCCCGACGACCTGGGCGGCGACCATCAGCACGGCCTCAGGAATGACCGGATTCACCTTGCCCGGCATGATCGAGGAGCCGGGCTGGAGGTCGGGCAGGGCGATCTCGGCGAGGCCGGTGCGCGGCCCCGAGGACATCCACCGCAGGTCGTTGGCGATCTTCGTAAGACCGACCGCGATGGTCCGCAGCTGCCCGCTGGTCTCGACGATGCCGTCCCGGGCGCCCTGCGCCTCGAAGTGGTCACGGGCCTCGGTGACGGGCAGCCCGGTTGTCCGGCCGATCTCCTCGATCACGGCGGCGGAGAAACCGGGAGGGGTGTTGATACCGGTGCCGACGGCCGTGCCGCCCAGGGGCAGTTCGGCGAGCCGGGGGAGGGACGCCTCGAGCCGCTCGATGCCGTACCGCACCTGGGCGGCGTAGCCGCCGAACTCCTGGCCCAGCGTCACGGGGGTGGCGTCCATCAGATGGGTCCGCCCCGACTTCACGACATCGGCGAACTCCTCGGCCTTGCGCCCGAGAGAGGCCGAAAGGTGCTCCAGGGCGGGGACGAGATCGCGGATGACGGCGGCGGTGGCGGCGATGTGGATCGACGAGGGGAAGACGTCGTTCGACGACTGGGAGGCGTTGACGTGGTCGTTGGGATGCACGCTCCGGCCCAGCCGCTCGGTGGCCAGGGTGGCGATGACCTCGTTGGTGTTCATGTTGGACGAGGTCCCGGACCCGGTCTGGAACACATCGACCGGGAAGTGCTCGTCCCACTTCCCCTCGGCCACCTCGGCGGCGGCCGCCTGGATCGCCTCGGCGATCTCCTTGTCCAGGACCCCCAGCTCGGCGTTGACCTTGGCCGCCGCCCCCTTGATCCGGGCCAGCGCCTCGATGTGCGCCCGCTCGATGCGCTGCCCGGAGACGGGGAAGTTCTCCACGGCCCGCTGGGTCTGGGCCCGCCACTTGGCGTGGGCGGGCACCCGCACCTCTCCCATGGAGTCGTGCTCGATGCGGTACTCGGTCCTGTCCTGCTCGTCGGTCATCGACGATCACCTCCACGTGGCACAGCGTCCGCGACGCGACCACTGTTCCCCGTGGAGGCGAACCGTCACCCCTGTTCTCAGGCGAGTCCGGGGCCCCGTACCGGAATGGCGGTGACCGTCGGTGCCGGAGCCGTGTCTCTGACGGCAGCCCGTCCGGCGTTTGAGGACGAGGCCCTTCGGGCCGAACGGGGTGCGGGGCGGAGCCCCGGGCGGGGTCGAAGGGGCGAGGCCCCTGGAGGACGGGACGGGTAGGGGCGGCGGGGGCGAGATCCATCCCCCGCCGCACCCGAGGCACTACGCCAGCCCGGGGCCCCGCACCGGGATCGACGTGAACGTCGGCGCCGGGGCCGGGTCCTGGAAGAAGTCGTTGCCCTTGTCGTCGACGACGATGAACGCCGGGAAGTCCTCGACCTCGATCTTCCAGACCGCCTCCATGCCGAGCTCCTCGTACTCGACGACCTCGACCTTCTTGATGCAGTCCTGGGCGAGGCGGGCGGCCGGGCCGCCGATGGAGCCGAGGTAGAAGCCGCCGTGGCTGCCGCAGGCGTCCGTGACCTGCTTGCTGCGGTTGCCCTTGGCCAGCATCACCTTGGAGCCGCCCGCCGCCTGGAACTGCTCCACGTAGGAGTCCATACGGCCGGCCGTCGTCGGGCCGAAGGAGCCCGACGCGTACCCCTCCGGCGTCTTCGCGGGACCCGCGTAGTACACCGGGTGGTCCTTCAGGTACTGCGGCATCTCCTCGCCCGCGTCCAGGCGCTCCTTGATCTTGGCGTGCGCGATGTCGCGGGCCACGACCAGCGGGCCGGTCAGCGAGAGCCGGGTCTTGACCGGGTACTTCGTGAGCTCGGCCAGGATCTCGTCCATCGGCTGGTTCAGGTCGATCTTGACGACGTCGGAGGACTCGTCGAGCTGCTCGTCCGTCGTCTCCGGCAGGAACCGCGCCGGGTCCTTCTCCAGCTGCTCCAGGAAGACACCCTCGGCCGTGATCTTCGCGACGGCCTGGCGGTCGGCGGAGCAGGACACCGCGATGGCGACCGGGCAGGACGCCCCGTGCCGCGGCAGCCGCACCACGCGCACGTCGTGGCAGAAGTACTTGCCGCCGAACTGCGCCCCGATCCCGATCTTCTGCGTCAGCTCGAAGACCTTCTGCTCCAGGTCCTCGTCCCGGAAGCCGTGCCCGAGCTCCGACCCCTCCGACGGGATCTCGTCCAGGTAGTGCGCGGAGGCGTACTTCGCCGTCTTCAGCGCGTACTCGGCGGACGTGCCGCCGACCACGATCGCCAGGTGGTACGGCGGGCAGGCGGCCGTCCCCAGCGAGCGGATCTTCTCCTCCAGGAACTTCATCATGGAGGCCTCGTTCAGGACGGCCTTCGTCTCCTGGTACAGGAACGACTTGTTGGCCGAGCCGCCGCCCTTGGCCATGAAGAGGAACTTGTAGGCGCCGCCGTCGGTCGCGTACAGCTCGATCTGCGCCGGGAGGTTGGAGCCCGTGTTCTTCTCGTCCCACATGGTCAGCGGGGCCATCTGCGAGTACCGCAGGTTCAGGTTCTGGTACGCGTCGTAGATGCCGCGCGACAGGGCCGCCTCGTCGCCGCCCTCCGTGAGCACGTTCTGCCCGCGCTTGCCCATGACGATCGCCGTGCCGGTGTCCTGGCACATGGGGAGGACGCCCGCGGCCGCGATGTTCGCGTTCTTCAGCAGGTCCAGCGCCACGAACTTGTCGTTGCCGGACGCCTCGGGGTCGTCGATGATGCGGCGCAGCTGCGTGAGGTGGGCCGGGCGCAGGTAGTGCTGGATGTCGTGGATCGCCTCCTCGGCGAGCTTGCGCAGCGCCTCCGGCTCCACCTTGAGGAAGGTCCGCCCGTCCGGCCCCTCGACCGTGGAGACACCCTCGGAGGTCACCAGCCGGTACGGCGTGGTGTCCTCCCCTTGGGGGAGCAGATCGGTGTACGCGAACTCAGGCATCTCGCCCATTCCTCACTCGACAGACGCGACCCGCCTCCTTTGGCGAGCGCCCACCAGCGTAGAACCTGCCTCCGACAGCGAGCTTGTGAGGTAAGGCTCAGTTCGTCACGGTCGGGTCTTGGTCAGGGGTTCGCAAAGGGGCGAGTGAGGGGTATCGCGATCTATCGTGTTTCGGTAGGCTGCTGCCGTGGACCTTCAGAAGCAGGACCTTCAGAAGCAGACCGCTCCCGCCGGCTCCGAGTTCCGTGCCTCCGACGCGGAGCGCGACCGCATCGCCGACATCCTGCACGACGCCCTCGCCGAGGGCCGTCTCACCGCGGACGAGCACGCCGAGCGTGTCGACGGGGTGCTGCGCGCCAAGACGGTCGGCGAGCTGGAGGTGTTCATACGGGACCTGCCCGCCGCCCACCGCCGACATCCGGCCGCGTCCCCAGCCCCGGCCCCGTACCGCCCCACCGCCGGGGCCATCCCGATGGACCCCGACGACAACGTGGTCGCGGTCTTCAGCGGTGCCGTCCGCAAGGGCCGCTGGCGCGCGGGCCGCCGCATCCACGCGTACGCGATCTTCGGCAGTGTCGAGATAGACCTCAGCGAGGCCCTCTTCGAGCATCAGCAGGTCGTGATCAAGTCGTTCGCGGTCTTCGGCAGCGTCGACATCCGCGTCCCGGAGAACGTGTCGCTGCGCGGCATGGGCGGCGGCGTGCTCGGCAGCTTCGAGGTGGACACCCTCGACTCGGGCGAACCGGAGGCCCCGGTCGTCTACGTGGACGGCTGGGCTGTCCTGGGCAGCGTCGAGGCGCGGCCCAGGCGCGGCAGGTTCGTCGCGGACATCCTGGACCGGGTGCAGCGCAAGGTCGACGAGAGTTTGCGCAAGCACCTGGATCGTTGACAGTCGCGAATCGGCCCCCGGTTCGGAGCAAATCGGTGCACCCCTGGCACGGCGCCACGGACCCTGCGAACGGGGCGAAACCAGCGGTTCGGAACTCAGTGCATAGGCGCGCGTACAGCGGGTAGGCCTTGCTGCATCGTCTCTCGCTCGCGAAGCCGTCGTCAGGAGTAGACCGTGCTGCAACCGCCGCATTCGTCCCTGCAGGTAGCTGCCGTTCCGGCCCCGCGGGTGCCAGCGCGAGACAGGGATCAAGACGCCCCGTGGCACACCGAGGCGGTGTGCCGGCGGGATGAAGCGGGCCTGTTCTTCGCTCCCTCCAAGGAGCCCACCGCGGCCCGGCTCTCCCGCGAGGAGGCGGCGAAGCGGGTCTGCGCCCGCTGTCCGGTGATGGTCGAATGCCGCGAACACGCCCTGCTCCAGCCCGAACCGTACGGCGTCTGGGGCGGCCTCACCGCCGCGGAACGCCGCGTGGTGCTGGCCCGGCGGCGCCGTCGTGAGCTGGAGCTGAAGAAGGCGGCCCGCTCGTCGGACCGCATAGCCGCGGCAGGCTGAGCGACAGCGGAAGAGGGCGCCCCCACCGCACCGGGGGCGCCCTCTTTTTCAGCGGATCCTTCGAGGTGTGGGGCTACTTCCCCTTGTCGAAGTCGATCGCGCTGTACGCCCGCAGCTTGCTCAGCCGGTGCTCGGAATCGATTCGGCGGACCGTGCCGGACCGCGACCGCATCACGATCGAGTCGGTCGTGGCGGTCTCCGCACGGTAGCGAACCCCCCGCAGCAGCTCCCCGTCCGTGATCCCGGTCGCCACGAAGAACACGTTCTCGCCGGTGACCAGATCCTCCGTGGTCAGCACCCGGTCCAGATCGTGCCCGGCGTCGAGCGCCCGCTGCCGCTCCTCGTCGTCCTTGGGCCACAGCTTGCCCTGGATCGTGCCGCCCAGGCACTTCACCGCGCAGGCCGAGATGATGCCCTCCGGCGTACCGCCGATGCCGAGCAGCAGGTCGACGCCCGTGCCCTCGCGCAGCGCCAGGATCGAGCCGGCCACGTCGCCGTCGGAGATCAGCCTGATCCGCGCACCGGTCTCACGGATCTCCTTGATGATGCCCTCGTGCCGCGGCCGGTCCAGGATCACCACCGTCACGTCCTCGGGCGCGGACCGCTTGGCCTTGGCGACGCGGCGGATGTTCACCGACACCGGCGCGTTGATGTCGACGAAGTCCGCCGCCTCGGGGCCGGTGACGAGCTTGTCCATGTAGAAGACCGCCGACGGGTCGAACATGGAGCCGCGCTCGGCAGCGGCCAGCACCGCGATCGCGTTCGTCATGCCCTTCGCGGTCAGCGTGGTGCCGTCGATCGGGTCCACGGCGATGTCGCACTCGGGCCCGGTCCCGTCCCCGACGCGCTCCCCGTTGAACAGCATGGGGGCCTCGTCCTTCTCGCCCTCGCCGATGACGACGACGCCGTTCATCGAGACGGTGGAGACGAGGGTCCGCATGGCGCGCACCGCGGCACCGTCGGCGCCGTTCTTGTCACCGCGCCCCACCCAACGGCCCGCGGCCATCGCCGCCGCCTCGGTCACCCGGACCAGTTCCAGGGCGAGGTTGCGGTCGGGGGCCTCGGAGGGCACATCAAGTTCGGACGGCAAGTGATGATGCTCGGTCATCGGAGCGCACCTTTCTGTACGACGACGGCCGGATGAGGGCTTTGTCGCCCGACTCTATCTCTGAGTGCGCAAAATGAGCAGGGGCCCCCACGGATGAGCGCTCCGGAGACCTGCGACGATAGGGGGCGTGGCAGGCACGAACGGCAAGCAGAAAACGGCGCGGGACATGATCCTCTCGATGGGCGTCATCGTCCTCGTGGCGGGCTTCGTGTACCTCTTCATCCCGCACGACGACACCCCGCCCGAGACCAAGGTGGTCGACTACCGGGTCGAACTGCTGACGGCACGCCGCGCCGCCCCGTACCCCGTGGCCGCGCCCGAGGGCCTGACCGATGCATGGAAGGCCACCTCCGTCCGCTACCGGGGCGACGACTTCGACACCTGGCACCTCGGTTTCCACGATCCCGAGGGGGAGTACGTGGCGGTCGAGCAGTCCACTCAGCGGCGCCCCGTCTTCCTCGACGAGGCGACCCAGGGCGCGCGGGAGACCGAGCGGACCGAGAAGATCGCCGGCCGGACGTGGACCCGCTACGAGGGTGGCCGGTACGACGCGCTGGTCCTCGAAGGCGCCAAGGGCTCCACGACGGTCGTGACGGGTACGGCGTCCTTCGCGCAGCTGACGAAGATGGCTGAGGCGCTGAAGACGGAGTGAGTCGCTTTCTCGCGCAGGCACGGAGAAGGCCCCCGGCGTCACGCCGGGGGCCTTC
>NZ_JBSHKH010000215.1:0-7669 GCF_053643595.1 Streptomyces sp. NPDC055506
GGCCGGGCTGATCAGCCGGTTCGCCATCCTCACCGCGAACAGGTCGAGGGCGTCGGCACCGAGGCCGACGTGCGGATCGACGACCCCGGCGTCTCCCGCCGGCACTGCGAGATCCGGACCGGAACGCCCTCGACGATCCAGGATCTCGGATCCACCAACGGCATCGTGGTGGACGGGCAGCACACCACCCGCGCTACGCTCCGCGACGGCTCGCGGATCGTCGTGGGCAGCACCACCATCATTTACCGGCAAGCCGAAGGGTGAAGCGGGGGCAATGTCAGAGCTGACCCTCACGGTCATGCGGCTGGGTTTCCTGGCCGTACTGTGGCTGTTCGTGATCGTGGCCGTGCAGGTCATCCGCAGCGACCTGTTCGGTACGCGTGTCACGCAGCGCGGTTCGCGCCGCGAGGCCGGCAGGCAGCAGCAGGCCGCCGCCCGCCAGGCGCCGCCGCAGCAGCGCCAGCAGTCCGCCGGCGGACGGCGCGGCCGTAACGCCCCCACCAAGCTGGTCGTGACCGAGGGCACCCTCACCGGCACGACGGTCGCGCTCCAGGGCCAGACCATCACCCTGGGCCGGGCGCACGACTCGACGATCGTGCTGGACGACGACTACGCGTCCAGCCGTCATGCCAGGATCTACCCGGACCGCGACGGCCAGTGGATCGTCGAGGACCTCGGATCCACCAACGGCACGTACCTGGACCGGAACCGGCTGACGACTCCCACACCGATTGCGCTGGGCGCGCCGATCCGCATCGGCAAGACCGTCATCGAGCTGCGGAAGTAGTGCTACACCAATGAATGAGCGCGAGCGGAGCGAGCACGCAGTGGCGGGCCCCCCTGGCCCCCGCGCGCTCCCGACCGGAGGGTGGGCAGTGTGGCTCGACACGACCGGCTGTACCCGGAGCCGACAGGCGAGGTGCGCATGAGTCTGTCACTGCGCTTCGCCGCCGGATCGCACAAGGGGATGATCCGGGAGGGCAACGAGGACTCCGGGTACGCCGGCCCGCGCCTGCTCGCCATCGCCGACGGCATGGGCGGCGCCGCGGCCGGTGAGGTGGCCTCCTCCGAGGCGATCTCCACCATCGTCGCGCTCGACGACGACGTCCCCGGCTCCGACGTCCTCACCTCGCTCGGCACCGCCGTACAGCGCGCCAACGACCAGCTGCGCTCCATGGTCGAGGAGGACCCCCAGCTGGAGGGCATGGGGACCACCCTGACCGCCCTGCTCTGGACGGGCCAGCGCCTCGGCCTCGTCCACGTCGGCGACTCCCGCGCGTACCTCCTGCGCGACGGCGTCCTGACGCAGATCACGCAGGACCACACCTGGGTGCAGCGCCTGGTCGACGAGGGCCGCATCACCGAGGAAGAGGCGACGACCCACCCGCAGCGCTCGCTGCTGATGCGGGCGCTCGGCTCCGGCGACCACGTCGAGCCGGACCTGTCCATCCGTGAGGTCCGGGCCGGCGACCGCTATCTGATCTGCTCCGACGGCCTGTCCGGCGTGGTGTCCCACCAGACCCTGGAGGACACCCTCGCCAGCTACCAGGGCCCGCAGGAGACCGTCCAGAACCTGATCGAGCTGGCGCTGCGCGGCGGCGGCCCGGACAACATCACGGTGATCGTCGCCGACGTCCTCGACCTGGACACCGGTGACACCCTCGCGGGGCAGCTCTCCGACACCCCGGTCGTGGTCGGCGCCGTCGCCGAGAACCAGCACCAGCTGCACGACAACAACGGCATCATGCAGACCCCCGCCGGCCGCGCCTCCGGCCTCGGCCGCCAGGGGCACGGGCACGGCGGCGGAGGCGAGTTCGGCCCGCCCGGCTCCGGCGACACCACCGGCTACATCCCGGCGACCGGCCTGGACTACGGCGACGACGACTTCGTCAAGCCGCGCCGCAAGGGCCGGTGGCTGAAGAGATCCTTCTACGGCGCGCTCGCGCTGGCCGTCATCGGCGGCGGTCTGTACGGCGGCTGGCGCTGGACGCAGACGCAGTACTACGTCGGCGCCGAGGACGAGCACGTCGCGCTGTACCGGGGCATCAGCCAGGATCTGGCCTGGGTGTCGCTGTCGGAGGTCGAGAAGGACCACCCCGAGATCGAACTCAAGTACCTGCCGCCCTACCAGCAGAAGCTGGTCAAGGCGACCATCGCCGAGGGCGGACTGAAGAACGCCCAGTCGAAGATCCAGGAACTGTCGGTGCAGGCGTCCGCGTGCAAGAAGGAAGCGCAGCGGCGCGACGCCGAGAGCCGGAACAACTCCAAGACCGGCGAAGGCGAGGCCGGGGGCACCACGGGAACCACTCCCGCCTCCTTCACGTCCAAGGCCACACCGACGCCGAACCCGTCGAACCCGTCGGGCTCGCCGTCGGCGCCTGAGAAGTCCACGCCCCCGACCGACACCGCACCCACTCCCAGCCCCGGCCCCAGCCTCTCGGAGGAAGAGCAGAAGGTCGTCTCGCTGTGCGGTAAGCAGTAGGCAAGCCGTGAGAGGCCCTGTCACACGATGAGCAGTACGAATACGTCGAACTCGCCGACGCACCACACGTCCACGATCGGCGCGATCGGTGCGCCGAGCCGGCGCAACACCGAGCTCGCGCTGCTGGTGTTCGCCGTCGTCATCCCGGTCTTCGCCTACGCCAATGTCGGGCTGGCTCTCAATGACTCGGTCCCGCCGGGCCTGCTGAGCTACGGGCTCGGCCTCGGTCTGCTCGCGGGCGTCGGCCATCTCGTCGTACGGAAGTTCGCGCCGTACGCGGACCCGCTGATGATGCCGCTGGCCACTTTGCTGAACGGACTCGGCCTGGTCGCCATCTGGCGGCTCGACCAGTCGAAGCGACTCAGCAACTACGCCGATGCAGCACCGCGCCAGTTGCTGTACTCAGCGATGGGCGTCGCCCTGCTGGTGGTCGTACTGATCTTCCTCAAGGACCACCGCGTCCTGCAGCGCTACACCTACATCTCCATGGCCGGTGCGCTGTTCCTGCTGATCCTGCCGCTCGTGCCCGGCCTCGGCGCGAACGTCTACGGCGCCAAGATCTGGATCAAGATCCCCGGCCTCGGCACGCTCCAGCCCGGCGAGTTCGCGAAGATCGCCCTCGCGGTCTTCTTCGCCGGCTACCTCATGGTCAAGCGGGACGCCCTGGCCCTGGCCAGCCGCCGCTTCATGGGCCTGTACCTGCCGCGTGGCCGCGACCTGGGCCCGATCCTGGTCGTCTGGGTGATGTCGATCCTCATCCTGGTCTTCGAGACCGACCTCGGTACATCCCTGCTGTTCTTCGGGATGTTCGTCATCATGCTGTACGTCGCCACCGAGCGGACCAGCTGGATCGTCTTCGGTCTGCTGATGTCCGCGGTCGGCGCCGTCGGGGTGGCGAGCTTCGAACCGCACATCCAGACCCGTGTGCAGGCCTGGCTCGACCCGATGCGCGAGTTCGAGCTCAGCCGAGCCGGCGTCCAGGACGGCATCGTCCACTCCGAGCAGGCCATGCAGGCCCTGTGGGCCTTCGGCTCCGGCGGCACTCTCGGCACCGGCCTCGGGCAGGGCAACTCCGACCTCATCGGCTTCGCCGCCAACTCCGACTTCATCCTCGCGACCTTCGGCGAGGAGCTGGGCCTGGCGGGCGTCATGGCGATCCTGCTGATCTACGGCCTGATCATCGAGCGGGGCGTGCGCACCTCACTCGCGGCCCGCGACCCGTTCGGCAAGCTGCTGGCCGTCGGCCTGTCCGGCGCCTTCGGCCTCCAGGTCTTCGTCGTGGCCGGCGGTGTGATGGGCCTCATCCCGCTGACCGGTATGACGCTGCCGTTCGTGGCCTACGGCGGATCCTCCGTGATCGCCAACTGGGCCCTGATCGGCATCCTGCTGCGCATCAGCGACACCGCACGCCGCCCGGCCCCCGCCCCGGCAAGCAACCCCGACGCCGAGATGACCCAGGTGGTCCGCCCGTCATGAACAAGCCCCTGCGCCGGATCGCGATCTTCTGCGGCCTGCTCGTGCTGGCCCTGCTGATCCGCGACAACTGGATCCAGTACGTCCAGGCCGACGAGCTCCGCACCGACAAGCAGAACCGCCGGGTCATCATCGAGCGGTACGCCTCGCCGCGCGGCGACATCATCGTCGACGGCAAGCCGATCACCGGCTCCAAGGAAACCTCGGGCAGCGACTTCAAGTTCAAGCGCACCTACAAGGACGGCGCGATGTGGGCGCCGGTCACCGGCTACGCCTCGCAGGCCTTCGGTGCCACCCAGTTGGAGAACCTCGAGGACGGCATCCTCACCGGCAACGACGACCGGCTGTTCTTCCGGAACACCCTCGACATGCTCACGGGGAAGAAGCAGCAGGGCGGCAACGTCGTCACGACCCTGAACTCCGCCGCGCAGAAGGCCGCGTACAACGGTCTGAAGAAGCAGGGCGGCAAGGGCTCGGTGGTGGCGCTGGAGCCGTCCACCGGCAAGATCCTGGCGCTGGCCTCCTTCCCTTCGTACGACCCGTCGACGTTCGCCGGGAACTCCACGACCACGGACACCAAGGCCTGGCAGAAGCTGGAGAAGAAGAACAACCCCGACGACCCGACGCTCAACCGGGCGCTGCGCGAGACCTACCCGCCGGGTTCCACCTTCAAGGTGCTCACCGCGGCCGCCGCGCTGGAGGACGGGCTGTACACGGAGGCGGACCAGAAGACGAAGACGCCGCTGCCCTGGACCATGCCGGGCACCACGACCCCGCTGAAGAACGAGGGCAACATCCCCTGCAAGGACGCGACCCTGCGGGTGGCACTGCAGTACTCCTGCAACACCGTCTTCGGCAAGATCGGCTCCGACCTCGGCAACGAGAAGATGCTGGCGATGGCCAAGAAGTTCGGCTTCACCGAGGAGCAGTTCACCCCGGTCCGCGCCAACGCCTCGGTCTTCTCCGACGACATGAACCCGTCGCAGGTCGCGCTGTCCTCCATCGGCCAGTTCAACACCGCCTCGACCCCGCTCCAGATGGCCATGGTCGCCTCGGCCGTCGCCAACGACGGCAAGCTGATGAAGCCGTACATGGTGGACAAGCTCCAGGCGCCGAGCCTCGACACCGTCGAGCAGACGGAGCCCGAGGAGTACAGCCAGCCGATGTCCTCGGAGAACGCCCAGATCCTCCAGTCGATGATGGAGACGGTCGTCGACAAGGGCACGGGCTCGAACGCCAAGATCGACGGCGTCAAGGTGGGCGGCAAGACCGGTACCGCCCAGCACGGTGTCGACAACAGCGAGAACCCCTACGCGTGGTTCATCTCCTACGCCAAGGACAACGACGGCGGGTCGCCGGTGGCGGTCGCCGTGGTGATCGAGGACGACAACGCCGTCCGTGACGACATCTCCGGAGGCGGCCTCGCGGCGCCGATCGCGAGGAACGTGATGGAGGCGGTCATCGACAGCAAGAAGTGACCCCACTCACGTCTGCTTCACATCGGTGCACGTTGCGATACCGGTCCTGTATCGGCTGACGGGCTTGGCCAGGTCACACAAAGCGAGCCGGGTACGGTAGGCCCGGACGGCAGCCTCCGACCGTACAAGATTTCCGGTCGGGACCGACGGAGAGGGCTGGTAGGTAGCTATGGAAGAGCCGCGTCGCCTCGGCGGCCGGTACGAACTGGGCCAGGTGCTCGGGCGTGGTGGCATGGCGGAGGTATACCTCGCGCATGACACCCGCCTCGGCCGCACCGTGGCGGTGAAGACGCTGCGCGCGGATCTCGCGCGTGACCCTTCCTTCCAGGCCCGGTTCCGCCGGGAGGCCCAGTCGGCCGCCTCGCTCAACCATCCCGCGATCGTCGCGGTCTACGACACGGGCGAGGACTACATCGACAACGTGTCGATCCCGTACATCGTCATGGAGTACGTGGACGGCTCGACGCTCCGTGAGCTGCTTCACTCCGGCCGCAAGCTGCTGCCGGAGCGGGCCATGGAGATGACCATCGGCATCCTCCAGGGCCTGGAGTACGCCCACCGCAACGGCATCGTCCACCGCGACATCAAGCCGGCGAACGTCATGCTGACGCGCAACGGCCAGGTCAAGGTGATGGACTTCGGCATCGCCCGGGCCATGGGCGACTCCGGCATGACGATGACCCAGACCGCGGCCGTCATCGGCACCGCCCAGTACCTCTCTCCGGAGCAGGCGAAGGGCGAGCAGGTCGACGCGAGGTCGGACCTCTACTCGACCGGCTGTCTGCTCTACGAGCTCCTGACGGTCCGCCCGCCGTTCGTGGGCGACTCCCCGGTCGCGGTCG
This sequence comes from Streptomyces sp. NPDC055506, assembly GCF_053643595.1. Lineage (NCBI taxonomy): Bacteria > Bacillati > Actinomycetota > Actinomycetes > Kitasatosporales > Streptomycetaceae > Streptomyces > Streptomyces sp. NPDC055506. The sequence continues at coordinate 6,276 of NZ_JBSHKH010000215.1, forward strand.
CGTACCAGCACGTACGGGAAGAGGCGCAGGCCCCTTCGGTCTTCGACCCCGAGATCACGCCCGAGATGGACGCGATCGTGCTGAAGGCGCTCACCAAGGACCCCGACTACCGTTACCAGTCGGCCGACGAGATGCGCGCCGACATCGAGGCCTGCCTCGACGGCCAGCCGGTCGCGGCCACGGCGGCGATGGGCTCGGTGGGCTACGGCGGCTACCCCGACGACCAGCCGACGACGGCCCTGCGCGCGGACTCCGGCGCGGGCGCCACGTCGATGATGCCCCCCATGAACCCGGACGACGGCGGCTACGGCTACGACGACCGCCCCGACCGGCGCCGCGGGCAGCAGCGCAAGTCCAACACCTCCACGATCCTGCTGGTGGTGGCGGGCATCCTGGTCCTGGTCGGGGCGATCCTGATCGGGCGCTGGGCGTTCAGCGGAAGCGGAGGCGCGGGCAACGACACGCTCAAGGCGCCGAACTTCGTCGGTGAGACCCAGGCGAACGCAAGCAGACTCGCCAACAACGCCGACCTGAAGCTGAGCTTCACCAAGAAGCCCTGTGAGGCCCAGACCAAGGGCAACGTCTGCTCCCAGGACCCGAAGGCCGGAACGGACGTCACCAAGGGCGACACCGTCTCCCTCGTGGTGTCGACCGGGGCGCCGAAGGTGGCCGTGCCGAGTGTCGTCGGCGACATCATCGACGACGCCAGGGCGACGCTGGAGGGCGACAAGTACCAGTTCGTGGTCGAGACGAAGTCGAAGGAGTCCTCCGAGGACCCCGGCACCGTCCTCGAGCAGGACCCGGCTCTGGGCCAGGAGGTTGAGAAGGGATCCAAGATCACCCTCACCATCGCCAAGGCGGAGGAGAAGTCCACCGTCCCGGACGTGCTCGGCCAGAGCTGTGACCAGGCCAAGGCGCAGATGACGGCCAACAACCTGGTCGGCAACTGCACCGAGGTGGACACCCAGGACGACAACCAGGTCGGCAAGGTCATCGCGACCACGCCCCAGTCTGGTTCCTCCGTCGACAAGAACTCGTCGGTCAACATCCAGATCGGCAAGAAGCAACAGCAGAAGACGCGCGTGCCGCAGGTCGTCGGCCAGACGGTCGGCCAGGCCAAGCAGACGCTCGCGCAGGCCGGTTTCACGAACATCCAGTTCGCGAACGGCAGCGACCAGAGCGACACCGCCCTCGTCGCCGGCCAGGACCCCCAGGGCAACCAGGAGGTCGACGACCCGGCAGCCACGACGGTCACCCTCCAGACCGTCGGCGTCGGAGGCGGCAACAACGGCGGCAACGGCAACGGCGGCATCTTCGGCGGCCTCAACGGCCGCGAGGAGGACTGACCTCCGGGACGTACGCACGTACGTCAGGGCCCCGGCCCCCTCTTCGAG
>NZ_JBSHKH010000216.1:0-7517 GCF_053643595.1 Streptomyces sp. NPDC055506
GACGGTGCGGGCCCCCTCTCGCTTCGGCCGGCCCGCTAGCCCAGCAGGCCGCCCACCAGGCCCGGCTGGCCCGAGGAGGAGCCGTCGCCGGTGCCGCCGGTCGAGCCGGAGCCGCCCGTCGCGGAGCCGCCGGACGTGGGGCCGGAGGTCGTGCTCGGTGCCTCGTCGGCCGGGGAGGACTGCCGGGGCGGGGCCTGGCCCGCGCTGCCCTGGGTCTGGCTGGGCGAACCGCCGGTGACGGTGCCGCTGCCCCGGGTGGCGTCCGGCCGGGTCGTGGTGCCCGCGGTGGGGCTGGCCGAGCCGGCCGTGGCGCCCTGGGTGGGCGACGTGGAGGCCGACGGGGTCTTCTTCTCCTGCCGCTTGGGTTCGCCCGGGAGCGGGGAGCCCGGCAGCTCGTTGCGCGGGGCCTCGCCGGGGCCGGGGACGACGACCCGGTCGGCGTCGCGGACGGCGCCGCCGAGCAGCGAGCCGACGAGCAGGGTGAATCCGGTGGCGATGGCGGTGACCAGGACGCCGCGGCGCAGCACGTAGCCGCGCAGGTCCCAGATGTCGGCGCGGGGCCCGAGGCGGCGCCAGGCGCTGCCGGCCAGTCGGCCGTCGACGGAGTAGACGGGGGCGCCGGCGATGATCAGCGGGGACCAGGCGGCGAGGTAGATGATGTCGGGCGTCTCGTAGGCGGGGACGCTCTTCCAGCTGACGGTCACGAGCAGCGCGGCCGAGAGCAGGGCGCCGAAGGCCGCGGCGACGCGCTGCCAGCAGCCCAGGACCGTCAGGACACCCACGATGACCTGAGCGAAGGCGATGACAAGACCGGAGCCGACCGGGTGCTGCAGGGCGAACTGGCGCAGGGGCTCGGCGACTTCCCAGGGATGCAGGGTGTTGAGCCACTTGACCATGGAGCCGCGCTTGCCGCCGTCGAAGTAGACGGGGTCGCACAGCTTGCCCATGCCGGCGTAGATGGAGATGAAGCCGAGGAACACGCGCAGCGGGAGCAGGACGACGCCGAGGTTCATCCGGCGGCCCGGATAGTAGGCGTGCCGGGCCGGGTCGTCCGCGTGGCGCCTGGGGGTCCGCCCGGTCTCGTCCGCGCCGGCGGTGAGGTCCTCGAAGTCCTCTTCCGTGTAGGCGGGTTCGTCGTAGGCGCTGCCGACGGTGCGCATGGGGGGCAGCAGCCGGGTGCCGTCGGAGTGGGTGCGCTGGGGGCCGACGACGGGGGTCTCGACGGTCTGGTCGAGGTCGTCCTCGTATCCGGCGCCGTAGCCGTCGCCCGGGTAGCCGGTGCCGCCGTAGCCCGTGCTCCCGTGGCCGGTGCCCGGGCGGGCCATGACCTGGGTGGCGCCGGCGTCGGCGGCGGGCTCCTCGGCGTGGCGGACGCTTTCGTGCCGTACGGCCTGGAGGAGCCGGTGCGCGCCGGTGTCGTCGGGCGCGGATCTGCCGCTCCAGACGACGGGCCGGCGGCGGGCGGTGGCCCCGTCCGCCTGGCCCCCGGCGGTGGTGACGGGGATGCGGGCGGTGTCCTCGCTGGCGGTCAGGTGCCGTGCGACCCGAGGGGACTGGACGCGACGCGTCGAGACGCCCAACTGCACGCGGAAAGACGCGTGATTGACGATGACCTGCGCCGGGTCGCTCGGCACCTTCACCATGCTCAGCGCGGGAGCGTCGTCGAGTCCCGACGAGCGGTCCCCCGTGGGAGTGCGGGGTGTTCTGGTGTCCACACTCATCTAACCGAGTGACGTCGCGATAGGACACTGCTTTGACCGGCCGGATCTGTCCGGACCCCGTCAAGCTTGTCCTTGTCGCCCCACCACCCCCCGAATTACCCCGTTCGGGTGAAGTGCCGGATGCCTGTTCAGCGACGTCGGCGAGCCGCCTCGTACAGCACGATCCCCGCCGCCACACCGGCGTTGAGCGACTCGGTGCCGCCCGGCATGGGGATCCGCACCCGGTAGTCGCACGTCTCGCCGACCAGCCGGGACAGTCCCTTGCCCTCGCTGCCGACGACGATGGCGACCGGCCCGCCCAGGGCCTCGAGATCGCCGAGCTCGGCCTCACCGTCGGCGGCGAGGCCGACGACCACGATGCCGGCCTTCTTGTACGCCTCCAGCGCGCGCGTCAGGTTGGTGGCGCGGGCGACGGGCGTACGGGCGGCAGCGCCGGCGGACGTCTTCCAGGCACCGGCCGTCATCCCGGCGGCCCGCCGCTCGGGTACGACGACGCCGTGCCCGCCGAAGGCCGAGACGGACCGGACGACCGCGCCGAGGTTGCGGGGGTCGGTCACCCCGTCGAGCGCGACGATCAGCGGGTCGGCACCCTCGTCGGCGGCGGCAGCGGCCAGGTCCTCGGGGTGGGCGTACTCGTACGGCGGGACCTGGAGCACGAGGCCCTGGTGGTTCAGCCCGTTCGTCATCCGGTCGAGCTCGGGGCGCGGCGCCTCCATGAGGTTGATGCCCCCGCGCTCGGCGGCGAGTTGCAGAGCCTCGCGCACCCGCTCGTCGCTGTCGATGAACTGCTGCACGTACAGAGTGGAGGCCGGCACGCCCTCGCGCAGCGCCTCGACGACGGAGTTGCGCCCGACGACGAGTTCGGAGGTGCCCTTGGCGCGCGGGCCCTTGGTGCGGCTCTGCGCGCGGCGCGACTTGGCCTGGGCGGCGCGCTGCTTGGCGTGTCCCTTGCGCGCCTCGGCGGGCGGCGTCGGTCCCTTGCCTTCCAGGCCCCGGCGCCGCTTGCCGCCACTGCCGACCTGCGCGCCCTTCTTGCCGGACATGCGGCGGTTGTTCGCGGCCATGAGCTACCCGTCTCCGTGAAGTGGTTCGTACGTACGTCTGCGTACGTCTGTTACGTCTGTGCCTGTTACGTCTATGCAGTGTGCCGCCCGGAGGCCCGGGCGGCACAGTCGATCAGCCGTGGGCCTTGTCTCAGCGGGGGCCGAGGCTCCAGCGCGGGCCCTGCGGGCTGTCCTCGATGACCAGTCCGGACTGGCCGAGCTGGTCGCGGATGGCGTCCGCGGTGGGCCAGTCCTTGCGGGCCCGGGCGGCCTCGCGCTGGTCGAGGACCATGCGCACGAGCGTGTCGACCACGCCGTGCAGGTCTTCGCCGCGGTCGCCCTCCCCGGCCCAGTGCTCGTCGAGCGGGTCGAGGCCCAGGACGCCGAGCATCGCGCGGACCTCGGCGAGCCGGGCCACGGCGGCTTCCTTGTCGTCGGCGGCCAGCGCGCTGTTGCCCTGCCGGACGGTGGTGTGCACCACGGCGAGCGCCTGGGGCACGCCCAGGTCGTCGTCCATGGCCTCGGCGAAGGCGAGCGGCACCTCGGCGGAGGGCTCGACGACTCCGGCCTTCTCCACCACGCGCTGCACGAAGCCCTCGATCCGCGCGAACGCCGACTCGGCCTCGCGCAGCGCCTCCTCGCTGTACTCGATCATCGAGCGGTAGTGCGGGGTGCCGAGGTAGTAGCGCAGCACGATGGGCCGCCAGCGCTTGACCATCTCGCTGACCAGGACCGAGTTGCCGAGCGACTTGGACATCTTCTCGCCGCTCATGGTGACCCAGGCGTTGTGCACCCAGTACCGCGCGAATTCGTCGCCGTAGGCCTTGGCCTGGGCGATCTCGTTCTCGTGGTGCGGGAAGACCAGGTCGAGGCCGCCGCCGTGGATGTCGAAGGCGGTGCCGAGGTACTTGTGCGCCATCGCCGAGCACTCCAGGTGCCAGCCCGGGCGGCCACGGCCCCACGGCGTCTCCCAGCTCGGCTCCCCCGGCTTCGCCGCCTTCCACATGGCGAAGTCCCGCGGGTCGCGCTTGCCGGTCTCGCCGGCGCCGGACGGCTGCTGGAGGTTGTCCAGCTCCTGGTTGGACAGCTCCAGGTAGCCCGGGAAGGAGCGCACGTCGAAGTAGACGTTGCCGTCGGCCTCGTAGGCGTGCCCGCGCTCGATGAGGCCGCGCATCATCTCGACCATCTCGGTGATGTGGCCGGTGGCACGCGGCTCGTAGGTCGGCGGGAGGCAGCCGAGGGCGTGGTAGCCGTCGTTGAACGCGCGCTCGTTCTCGTAACCGATGGCCCACCAGGGGCGGTTCTGGTCGGCCGACTTGGCGATGATCTTGTCGTCGATGTCGGTGACGTTCCGCACGAACGTGACGTCGTAGCCGCGGTAGGCGAACCAGCGGCGCAGGATGTCGAAGTTCAGGCCGGAGCGGATGTGGCCGATGTGCGGGGCGGCCTGCACGGTGGCACCACAGAGGTAGATCGAGACGCAACCCGGCTGGAGCGGGGTGAAGTCACGGATCTGCCGGGCGCTGGTGTCGTACAGGCGAATAGTCACGACACCAGGGTAGTAGGCCGTGGCGTATGTACGGCACCGTTCTCGGGTGCGGGTGCGTGGGGGCTTGTCGCGCCCACGCGGCGGAGCCGCAAATCAGACACAGCCCCGCCCCTAAGAGTCGGACCGGTCATCCCCGTTTCACGACCAGGGCCGTTGCTACCGCCATGAGGCCCTCGTCTCGGCCGGGAAAGCCGAGGCCGTCCGTGGTCGCGCCCGAGACCGATACCGGTGCTCCCGCCGCCTCCGACAGGATCTTCTGCGCCTCGTCCCGCCGCTTGCCGATCTTCGGTCGTGGGCCCACCACCTGCACCGCGACGTTGCCGATGCGGAAGCCCGCCTCGCGGACGATGCGGGCCGCCTCCGTCAGGAGGGCGACACCCGACGCGCCCGACCACTCCGGGCGGCCCGTGCCGAAGTGCCGGCCGAGGTCGCCGAGGCCCGCCGCGGAGAAGAGGGCGTTGCAGGCGGCGTGGGCGACGACGTCCGCGTCGGAGTGGCCTGCCAGGCCCGGTCCCTCGCCCTCCCACTTCAGGCCGGCGCACCAGAGTTCGCGGCCCTCCTCGAAGGCGTGGATGTCGGTGCCGATGCCGACCTGGGGGAGCAGGGGCTCGTCAGAAGCCATCGTTGAGCCTCCTGCGGGCCAGGACCGCCTCCGCGAGGACCAGGTCCAGGGGCCGGGTGACCTTGAAGGCCTCCTCGTGCCCGGGCACGGCCACGACCGTGAAGCCGAGCCGCTCGACCATGCCCGCGTCGTCGGTGACCTCGCCGGTCACCGTCTCGTGCGCCCGGACCAGCGTGGCCCGGTCGAAGCCCTGCGGGGTCTGCACGGCGCGCAGCAGCGCGCGCTCCGGCGTGGCGACGACCGGCTCCGGCTCGCCGGGGACCCGCGCGGGCTCGACCTGCTTGACGGTGTCGGCGAGCGGCAGCGCCGGGACCACGGCCGGGGCACCGTCCCGTACGGCCTCGATCACGGCGTCGACGGTGTCCACCGGCACCAGCGGGCGGGCCGCGTCGTGCACCAGGACGATGTCGTGGCCGGACGGCAGCGCGTCCAGGCCGAGCTTCACGGACTCCTGGCGGGTCTGTCCGCCGGGGACGACGAGGAAGTCCGTCCGCTCGGGCAGCGCGTGCGCGTCGAGCAGCGACTTGACCTCGGCGGCACCGTCGGGCGGGGCCACGACGACGACCAGGGAGACGGCGCGGGAAGCGGCCAGCGCGCGGACCGCGTGGATGAGCATGGGAGTGCCGCTCAGTGCGCGGAGCGCCTTGGGGGCGCCCGGGCCGAGCCGTACACCGCGGCCGGCGGCCGGGATCACGGCCGCCGTACGGGCTGCCGCGGGGGCGGCCGGCGGCGAAGGGCGTGATTCGTCAGACATCGGTTCCTGTCAGGTTTGTGTGCTGGCCTGGCGTGGGTATGGCCTGGAGGAGTGCCGGGCGCGACGCGCTCGACCGGACCCTTCCGTGACGCTGGTCGAGCCGGCTGCCCGGGCCCGGCACGCCAAAGCAAGCCGGGGCGTGAGTGATAACACATCCCGGGGTGACGGTGCACCGGCATCCGAGTACGAACATGCCGCAGCGCCCGGCGACAGGGAATTCGTCATCGGGCACCGCGGCATTTCGATGTGCAGCGTTGATCAAGCGTCTAGCAGAGTGCTGATCGACGGGTTTCGCCTCAGGAGGCGAGTACCTCGTCGAGCAGGGCCTCGGCCTTGTCCTCGTTGGTGTTCTCCGCGAGGGCGAGTTCGCTCACCAGAATCTGGCGGGCCTTGGCGAGCATGCGCTTCTCGCCGGCGGAGAGTCCACGCTCGCGCTCACGACGCCACAGGTCACGCACGACTTCCGCGACCTTGATGACATCGCCGGAGGCGAGCTTCTCCAGGTTTGCCTTGTATCGACGGGACCAGTTCGTGGGCTCCTCGGCGTACGGTGCGCGCAGCACCTCGAAGACCCGGTCCAGCCCGTCCTGACCGACCACATCACGCACGCCGACGAACTCCGCATTGTCCGCTGGCACACGCACCGTCAGGTCGCCCTGGGCGACCTTCAGCACCAAGTAGGTCTTGTCCACGCCTTTGATCTGGCGAGTTTCGATGGCCTCGATCAGCGCGGCCCCGTGATGGGGATAGACCACGGTGTCGCCAACCTTGAACGTCATGTGACAGGTACCCCTTCCGTGGCTATCCAGGGTAACACGGAAACTGCGGGTTCTGAATGGCGTTTTCGCAGGTCAGGGCATATCTCGGGGCTTGACAAGTCCGACAGGAACGTGCTTCGCCCAGGGGATGGAAGAAGGTATTCGCAGGTGGGAGCGGCTGTCCGGGCCGAGCGAAACGCGTACGTTACACACATCCGAAGCACCCTCCAGACGGCCGAACATCCCGATATGTCCCGTTCCGTATGATCGACTTCCGCTACTCCGTTCGGTGGCCCGAGCGGGGTTCCGGTCGAATCCGGAATTGATCACGAGGCCTCCCGGCGAGCCGTCGGTGATCAATTCCGAGGTGGTCCGCGCATTCCTTCACGGAAGTTTTGCGGTACCGCCCGGGGCTCTTATGTGAATGCCGGACGAGCACTCCGCCAATGTGACCCAGGAGTCACATGTGACACAGGAGTCAGTTCTGAGGCAGGCGGGATCAGAGGTGCCGGGGGGTCGGGTGCGGCCGTGCGGGAACGGCTCGGTAACCTGAGGCCTGCTGACACACACTTAGGGCGGCTTTATCGGCCGCTCTGCTCGAGTCAAGGAGTTGCCGCCGCCGTGAGCAGCAGCCTTCGACGCGGCGCCCTCGCCGCTGCCGCCGTCGCGTTCTCGATCGCCTCGCTCGCCGCGTGCGGCGCCGGCAACAACGCCCAGACACTGGAGATCAAGCCGGACAACGCGGCGACCAGCGTCGGCGACATCAAGATCCAGAACGCCGTCGTGATCACCCAGCCCGACCTCGAGTCGACCGGCCCGGCCGCGATCTCCGCGACCTTCTTCAACTCCGGCAAGACCGCCGAGACGCTGGAGTCCATCACCCTCCCGGGCACCGGCAAGAGCGCCGAGCTCAAGCCCGCCAAGGGCGGCAGCCTCAGCATCCCGGCCGGCGGTTCGCTGATCCTGGGCGGCAAGGGCAACGCCGTCGCCACCCTGCCGAGCAGCCGCGAGGCTGTGCCGTCCATGCGTCTGTCAAACGTCTTTCCCGGGCGCGTGGTTGCGTCAGAACA
>NZ_JBSHKH010000217.1:0-7505 GCF_053643595.1 Streptomyces sp. NPDC055506
CCCCTGGTGGCCGCCGCGGGTGGACCACGGCGCTCATCGGTTGACCTGACAGAAACACGACCGCGGCCCGCCCTGTAGACGCGATGCGCGCGGCAGCGGCCTGTGCCGAATCCGGCCCGCTGACACAGCGGCAGGAACCGTAACTCTTCTGACTTCCCCGGCACAGGACGCGCACACCCCGCCGTTCCCAGGTGGTGTGACGTGTGGCACCATCTTGGCCATCCCACCGGCACAGCCCTCAGGAGACACTCCTAGTGCAGCCTTCCGCCGTCCCGGAGCTCGCCCACACCCACACCCGTCCCATCCACTGGCTCGCCACTGCCACGGCCGTCGCCGGCGTGATGGCCCTCTCCTCGTTCCTGCAGCCGGGTGCGGCGACAGCGGCCCAGGCGGCCGCCCCCGAGACCGGAAGCGCTCCGGCGGCCGTCGCTCCGCCCGACCCGGCAGCGGTGACGTTCCCCATCGAGTGCGGCCCGGTGAAGGCCGTGGTGAAGAAGCGTGCTTCCGGGGACCTCGACGGCGACGGCTCCCCGGAGACGGTCGCCGTGGTCCACTGCGACTCCCCGATGGGCACCCCGCCGGACGGCGTCTACGTGCTCACCCGGGACGGCGACGGCGGCAAGCCGCGCGTGGTGGCGACCCTGCTCGCCCCCAAGGGCGGCAACACCGTCAGTAACTTCGCCGTACGTCAGGGCGCCGTCACGGCCACCCTCTTCGGCTACTCGTCGGCCGACGTGCCGCGTTGCTGTCCCGACGTGAAGAGCGACGTGAAATGGCGTTGGCAGAACGGCGCGTTCGTCCGCTCGACCCCCTCCGGTGCTCGCAGCGTGTGAGGCCTGTGCACCGGTGTGTGTGAGATATCAGACAGTAGTGACGGAGCGTACGGAAAAAGTCACTCCGCGTCGGGGCCGTAGACCTCGGCCCTGTCCGAAACTCGACGCACGTGGATGCACTCGCCCGGACACTCCTTGGCGGAGTCGACCACGTCCGTGAGAAGCGGCAGCGGTACGGGCGTTGTGGCGCCCTTGTCCTGGAGCAGCTCGTCGTCGGCGCCCTTCACATAGGCCAGACCGTCGATGTCCAGCTCGAACACCTCGGGCGCGTACTGGGCGCAGATGCCGTCGCCGGTACACAGGTCCTGGTCGATCCAGACCTCCAGAGCCTCGCTGTCGACCCCGGCCTCCTGCTGCACGCTCATGTCTCCTGCCGTTTCATGCGTCGAGCCGTATCGGGAATCCGGCCAGCTCTGACGGGTGTTGAACACTTCGACCCTACCTCCGGCTGGGTTCCATTCATGTTCGGTGGGTATTCCCCTGGCGTGAGGGAGAGCGCAAGGGTGAAGATCGGACACACCCCGACAGTCTTTGTGATCTAGGGGTTTCAATCGACACCCGCCCAGGTAGGGTCTGGAAGCGTCCAGCTCCCCTTGGAGGAGGTGAGGACCGTGGCAGCCCACGACGACGACATGAACCGCGGCATCCGCCCGGGACGCGGGTCCGACGACCCGGCCGGGCAGATCGCCTACCTTGAGCAGGAGATCGCCGTCCTGCGGCGCAAGCTCGCCGACTCTCCGCGACACACGAGGATTCTCGAAGAGCGGATCGTCGAGCTGCAGACCAATCTGGCCGGCGTGTCCGCGCAGAACGAGCGACTCGCCAACACGCTCCGTGAGGCCCGTGACCAGATCGTGGCCCTCAAGGAGGAGGTCGACCGGCTCGCGCAGCCGCCGGCCGGCTTCGGGGTCTTCCTGCAGGCGAACGAGGACGGCACCGCCGACATCTTCACCGGCGGCCGCAAGCTCAGGGTGAACGTCAGCCCCAGCGTCGAGCTCGACGAGCTCCGGCGCGGCCAGGAATTGATGCTCAACGAAGCGCTCAACGTGGTCGAGGCCATGGAGTACGAGAGCGTCGGAGACATCGTCACCCTCAAGGAGATCCTCGAGGACGGCGAGCGGGCCCTGGTGCTCGGGCACACCGACGAGGAGCGGGTGGTGCGGCTCGCCGAGCCGCTGCTGGACGTCACCATCCGCCCCGGCGACGCCCTCCTGCTCGAACCCCGCTCCGGCTACGTCTACGAGGTCGTGCCGAAGAGCGAGGTCGAGGAGCTCGTCCTCGAAGAGGTCCCCGACATCGGCTACGAGCAGATCGGCGGACTCGGCGGCCAGATCGAGGCCATCCGCGACGCTGTCGAGCTCCCGTATCTCTACCCGGACCTGTTCAAGGAGCACGAACTGCGGCCGCCGAAGGGCGTCCTGCTGTACGGGCCCCCCGGCTGCGGCAAGACCCTGATCGCCAAGGCCGTGGCCAACTCGCTCGCCAAGAAGGTCGCCGAGGTGACCGGCCAGGCTCAGGGCAAGAGCTTCTTCCTCAACATCAAGGGCCCCGAGCTCCTGAACAAGTACGTCGGTGAGACGGAGCGGCAGATCCGCCTCGTCTTCCAGCGGGCCCGTGAGAAGGCCAGCGAGGGCACCCCCGTCATCGTCTTCTTCGACGAGATGGAGTCCCTCTTCCGCACCCGTGGCTCCGGTGTCAGCTCGGACGTGGAGAACACCATCGTCCCGCAGCTGCTCGCCGAGATCGACGGCGTGGAGGGCCTGCAGAACGTGGTCGTGATCGGTGCCTCCAACCGTGAGGACATGATCGACCCCGCCATCCTGCGGCCCGGCCGGCTCGACGTGAAGATCAAGATCGAGCGTCCGGACGCCGAGGCGGCCAAGGACATCTTCGGCAAGTACCTCACCGAGCGCCTCCCGCTGCACGGCGACGACCTCGCCGAGCACGGCGACTCCAAGGCGTCCACGGTCCAGAGCATGATCCAGACGGCCGTGGAACAGATGTACGCCGAATCCGAGGAGAACCGCTTCCTGGAGGTCACCTACGCCAATGGTGACAAGGAAGTCCTCTACTTCAAGGACTTCAATTCCGGCGCCATGATCGAGAACATCGTGGGCCGTGCCAAGAAGATGGCGATCAAGGACTTCCTCGAGAAGAACCAGAAGGGTCTCCGCGTCTCCCACCTCCTCCAGGCCTGCGTGGACGAGTTCAAGGAGAACGAGGACCTGCCCAACACCACCAACCCGGACGACTGGGCCCGGATCTCCGGAAAGAAGGGCGAGCGGATCGTGTACATCCGTACGCTCATCACCGGAAAGCAGGGCGCGGACACCGGACGCTCCATCGACACGGTGGCGAACACCGGTCAGTACCTGTAAAAGGCAGGGCGGCTGCGGGTGCCCTCGGCGGGTACCCGCAGCCGACTGTTTTTCAGGCCACGGCTGGAGCAACGCAATGACGCAAATGATCTCCCCACCAGCGCAAAGGCGTTCTAGGCTCTTCCGTACCGCCGAGTCGCGCAGTGCGGGGACGGGCACCGCACACGCAACCGAGCGCCAGCGGTATCTGAGTGGCGCCCACGACCGAGGGTGCCGCCGGGCAAGGAGGGCCGCATGACCGTACGGCGAGTAATGGGCATCGAGACGGAGTACGGGATCTCCGTCCCCGGCCACCCCAACGCCAATGCCATGCTCACCTCGTCCCAGATCGTGAACGCCTACGCGGCTGCGATGCACCGGGCCCGCCGGGCTCGCTGGGACTTCGAGGAGGAGAACCCGCTGCGGGACGCGCGAGGCTTCGACCTCGCCCGCGAGGCCGCCGACTCCAGCCAGCTCACCGACGAGGACATCGGCCTGGCCAACGTGATCCTCACCAACGGTGCGCGGCTCTACGTCGACCACGCGCACCCCGAGTACAGCGCCCCCGAGGTGACCAACCCCCGGGACGCCGTCCTGTGGGACAAGGCCGGCGAGCGGATCATGGCCGAGGCCGCGGAGCGGGCCGCACAGCTGCCCGGTGCCCAGCCGATCCACCTGTACAAGAACAACACCGACAACAAGGGCGCGTCCTACGGCACGCACGAGAACTACCTGATGAAGCGGGAGACCCCCTTCTCGGACATCGTGCGCCATCTGACGCCGTTCTTCGTCTCCCGTCAGGTCTTCACCGGAGCGGGCCGCGTCGGCATCGGCCAGGACGGGCACGAGCACGGCTTCCAGCTCAGTCAGCGGGCCGACTACTTCGAGGTGGAGGTCGGCCTCGAGACGACGCTCAAACGCCCGATCATCAACACCCGCGACGAGCCGCACGCGGACGCCGAGAAGTACCGCCGCCTGCATGTGATCATCGGCGACGCGAACCTCTCGGAGATCTCGACGTATCTGAAGCTGGGTACGACGGCTCTCGTCCTGTCGATGATCGAGGACGGCTTCATCGCGGTGGACCTGGCCGTCGACCAGCCGGTTCGTACGCTGCACCAGGTCTCGCACGACCCGTCGCTCAAGCGTCTGGTCACACTCCGCAGCGGCCGGACGCTCACCGCGGTCCAGCTGCAGATGGAGTACTACGAGCTCGCCCGCAAGTACGTGGAGGAGCGGTTCGGGGCCGACGTCGACGACCAGACCAAGGACGTCCTGTCGCGGTGGGAGGACACCCTCACCCGTCTGGAGCACGACCCGATGAGCCTGGCCGGCGAGCTGGACTGGGTCGCCAAGCGGGAGCTCATGGAGGGCTACCGGCGACGGGACAGTCTCGACTGGGACGCGGCGCGGCTGCACCTGGTCGACCTGCAGTACGCCGACGTGCGGCCCGAGAAGGGCCTGTACAACCGTCTGGTGGCCCGCGGGCGCATGAAGCGGCTGCTGACCGAGGCGGACATCGAGCGGGCCCGTACGGCGCCGCCTGAGGACACCCGCGCGTACTTCCGCGGGCGCTGCCTGGAGCAGTACGCGGACGACGTCGCGGCGGCCTCCTGGGACTCGGTGATCTTCGATCTGCCGGGCCGCGACTCCCTGCAGCGCGTTCCAACCCTGGAACCGCTTCGCGGAACGCGTAATCACGTCAAGGAGCTCCTGGACCGCTGCCGCACGGCGGAAGACCTGGTCAGGGTCCTGTCCGGCGGATGATCGCGTTCAGTGGGTACTCGGGAGGAGACGGCCGGACGGGGTGGAAAATCCCAGGTCCGGGAATCATCGAGGTGGTCCCCGTACGTTGGAGCAACTGCGGGGCCATTGTCAGACCCGGCGAGTAGGGTCTGATCTTGACCGAGCAACTGTGTCGGGCGAACCGAGCGGGGTGAGGGATATGGCGACCAAGGACACCGGCGGCGGACAGCAGAAGGCCACCCGGTCCACCGAGGAGGTCGAGGAGCAGGCGGCGGAGACGCAGGCTTCGGAGGACCTCAAGGAGCGTCAGGAGAAGCTGAGCGACGACGTGGACTCGGTTCTGGACGAGATCGACGACGTCCTCGAGGAGAACGCCGAGGACTTCGTGCGCTCCTTCGTTCAAAAGGGTGGCCAGTAAGGCGCCTTTGCCTTCATTCCGAAGGTGAACGGGTGCGGGTGACGGACGGGCGGAGCGCGGAGCGCTGTGCGCGGGGCAGTGAGTGACATGACGCCTCCGTGTGCGGCGCTCCGGGCGTCGGTGGCGTCCGGAGCCAGGGTGCCCGGCCGGTCTTGCGCGGCCGGCAAGCGGCCGGTCGTGCGCGGCCGGCAAGTACGGCGTCGATCCGGTGGAGTTGGTCCCGCCGGACATGTGGATCACCGCCGAAGGACGGGTAGGGTCCGAGGCATACCGTGCCCCCGGTCGCAACCGGACCGGGGTTGTTCCAAGGATTGGCCCGACGTCACAGGGCGGGCTGTCGCATACGTGGAAGGAATCGCGTGGAAGCCAACACTCGTAGCACCGGGCGTCTACCAGCTGCCTTCCTGACGCCAGGGTCCTCCTCCTTCATGGACTTCCTGTCCGAGCACCAGCCGGAGATCCTGCCCGGCAACCGGCAACTGCCTCCCACCCAGGGTGTGATCGAGGCGCCGCACGGGACCACGATCGTCGCCGTGACGTTCCCCGGAGGCGTCGTGCTGGCCGGTGACCGCCGGGCGACGATGGGCAACGTCATCGCGCAGCGGGACATCGAGAAGGTCTTCCCGGCCGACGAGTACTCCGCGGTGGGCATCGCCGGTACGGCGGGTCTGGCCGTGGAGATGGTGAAGCTGTTCCAGCTGGAGCTGGAGCACTTCGAGAAGGTCGAAGGCGCGCAGCTGTCCCTGGAGGGCAAGGCGAACCGGCTGTCGACCATGATCCGCTCCAACCTCGGCATGGCCATGCAGGGCCTCGCCGTGGTGCCGCTGTTCGCCGGGTACGACGTGGGCCGCGACCGGGGCCGGATCTTCTCGTACGACGTGACGGGCGGCCGCTCCGAGGAAACGAACTTCGCGGCCACCGGCTCGGGCTCGATCTTCGCGCGCGGCGCCATGAAGAAGCTCTTCCGCGACGACCTGAGCGAGGAAGAGGCCACGACCCTGGTCGTCCAGGCCCTGTACGACGCGGCCGACGACGACTCGGCGACGGGCGGTCCCGATGTCGCCCGCCGGATCTACCCGATCGTCACCGTGATCACCGAGGACGGCTTTCGCCGGCTCGCCGAGGAGGAGTCCTCCGAGATCGCCCGCTCGATCCTGGCCCGGCGCCTGGAGCAGCCGGACGGCCCGCGGGCCGCGCTGCTCTAGACAGCGGCCGTTTCTTGTCAAGGTGATCCAGTGACATCCACAGAAAGGGACGGATAACCGGTGTCGACGCCGTTCTATGTTTCACCTCAGCAGCAGATGGCCGACCGGGCGGAGTACGCCCGCAAGGGCATCGCCCGTGGCCGCAGCCTGGTCGTGCTGCAGTTCGCCGACGGCATCGTGTTCGTCGGCGAGAACCCGTCCCGTGCGTTGCACAAGTTCAGCGAGATCTACGACCGGATCGGTTTCGCGGCCGCCGGCAAGTACAACGAGTACGAGAACCTGCGGATCGGTGGGGTGCGGTACGCCGACCTGCGGGGTTACACCTACGATCGCGATGACGTGACGGCGCGTGGTCTGGCCAACGTCTACGCGCAGACCCTGGGCACGATCTTCTCCTCGGCGGCCGAGAAGCCGTACGAGGTGGAGCTGGTGGTCGCCGAGGTGGGGGAGACCCCGGAAGGTGACCAGCTCTACCGTCTCCCGCACGACGGCTCGATCGTGGACGAGCACGGCTCGGTCGCGGTGGGGGGCAACGCGGAGCAGATCAGCAGCTACCTGGACCAGCGCCACCGGGACGGTATGACGCTGGCCGAGGCCCTGAAGCTGGCGGTGCAGGCGCTGTCGCGTGACACCAACGGCAGTGAGCGGGAGATTCCCGCGGAGCGGCTGGAGGTGGCGGTGCTGGACCGTACGCGGCCGCAGAAGCGCAAGTTCAAGCGGATCGGTGGGCGTCAGCTGGCTCGGCTGCTGGGGGCGGCGGAAGGGGTCGGGGGCGCGGAGGACACGGCGTCCGAGGATGCCGAGGACGCCGAGTAGCTCGGCACGATCGTCGTACCGCGCGTCCTGGCCGCTGTTGTGGTGGCCGGGGCGCGCGGTTTCGTGTACCTGCGGGCGCGTAGCGCCATCTCGCCGGGTGGTGGGTCGGGGCCGCGCCGGGGGGTGTCCG